>VAXX01000327.1 GCA_005885115.1 Actinomycetota bacterium
CCGGATGTCGGCGTACGGGTCGTCCTCGAAGATCGTGAACCCGTACTCCGCCGCGAGGGTGAGCAGCGTGTGCCGCTTGGCCAGGGACAGGGTGACCCCGGCGGGGTTCTGGTAGTTCGGGATGACGTGCGCGAGCTTCGGGCGTACCCCCGACTCCAGCAGCGTACGCAGCTCGTCGACGTCCAGCCCGTCCTCGGCCAGCGTCACCTGGTGCACCGTGGCGCCCATGGCGCGCAGGCTCAGCAGGGTCCGGTCGTACGTCGGCTTCTCCACCACCACCGGGTCACCCGGTTTGACCAGGTGCTCGAACAGGAAGGCGTCGGCCTGCAGGGAACCGTTGGTGACGAGCACCTGGTCCACCGTGACACCGTGCTTGTCGGCGATCCACTGGCGCAGCGGCGGGTACCCGACCGACGTGCCGTACGCGGTGATCCCGGCCGGGTCGGTGTCGAAGGCGCGGGCGGCGGCCGCCTTGAGCCCGGCGACGTCGACGATGTCCAGGGACGGGGCGCCACGGGCGAACGAGATGAGTTGCTGGGCAGTCACTTCGGCTCCTCCGCGGAGGAGAGTGCGTCGTCGCTCATGGGTCCCCAGCCTAAAGGTCGCCGCTGGTCAGCAGAGGTCGGCCCGGCTCAGGCGACGGCAGGCGTGCGCTGCTGGGACCAGACCCGCACGATGTCGCGTACCGAGATGACGCCGAGCACGTCACCGTCGCCGTCGGCGAGCACCACCAGGTGCCGGAAGCCGCCCCGGACCATCGCGGCGGCGGCCTGGTCCAGCGTCCAGTCGGGGTTGGCGTACACCACGTCCCAGGTCAGGTGCGCCGCCGCCCGTTCGGTGTCGGGGTCCAGGCCACGGCCGATCGCGTACAGGATGTCCCGCTCGGTGAGGATGCCCAGCCCTTCGGCGTCCGGGTCGAGGACCACCGCCGAGCCGACCCGGCGCTGGGTCATCTGTGCCGCGGCCTGCCGGAGGGTGTGCTCCGGTCCGACCACGAGGACGGCCTGGCTCATCGCATCCTGAACCCGCATCCCGCTCACCTCTCGTGCGTCGGACCTTTTGCCTTCCCCGGACGTTACGGACATCTTCCGGTCCGTGGAGTTACTTCTCAAGACTTGCGTTTTCGCCGATCATCCGCTGGGCCGGTCGCGCCGAGGAACCGGGAGCCGCGGAAACGAGGGTGGCCGGCGTCGCAGGATAGTCCCCTGCCGGCAGGGGACTATCCTGCGACGGATGAACGTGGTGATCCTGGCCGCCGGGCTGGGTACCCGGCTGGGCCGGCCGTACCCGAAACCGCTCACGCCGCTGGCCGACGGCCGGAGCATCCTGCGTCAGCAGTTGGACCACCTGCGCGAAACCTTCGGCCCGCAGGCCCGGATCACCGTCGTGGTCGGCTTCAAGATGGATCTCATCATGGAGGCCGCCGCCGACGACGCCGCCTTCGTCTACAACGAGCTGTACGACCAGACGAACACGTCCAAGAGCCTGCTCAAGGCGCTGCGACTGGCCCCGCCGGGCGGGGTGCTGTGGCTCAACGGGGACGTGGTGTTCGTACCGGGTCTGCTCGACTCGCTCCGGCCGCACCTGTCCGCCGACCGGTCGTTCGTCGCGGTCAACACCGAGAGCGTGGCCGACGAGGAGGTCAAGTACACCCTCGACGGCGACGGGTTCGTCAAGGACCTGTCCAAGCAGGTGGTGGGTGGGCTCGGGGAGGCGGTCGGGATCAACTACGTGGCCGCGGCCGACCGGGACACCCTCGTCGCCCACCTGCGGCGCTGCGCGGACAACGACTACTTCGAGCGGGGGCTGGAGACCGCGATCGCCGACGGGCTGCGGGTGGCGGCGGTGGACATCAGCGGGTACGGGTGCGTCGAGGTGGACTTCGAGCCCGACCTCGCCCGGGCCAACCAGCTGTGAGTACGCCCGGCGCGGCCGACTTCCGGGCCCGGCACCGCGGTGGCGGGCTGTTCACCGAGACGGTCAACCAGCGGCTCGCCTCGTACGCCTGCGTGCTCGCGTACCGGACCGGCGCCGCCCCGACCGCGTTGACGCTGCTCAACCTGCTGCTCGGGCTCATCGCCTCGGTCGCGGTCACCCTGCTGGCGCCCCGGCTGGCGGCCGGGACGGTACCGGCTGTCGCGGTCGGGCTCGGTGCGCTGGTGCTGTGGCAGCTCGCGTACACCCTGGACTGCGCGGACGGGCAACTCGCCCGGGTCACCGGCCGGACCAGTCCCGCCGGCGCCCGGGTCGACGTGCTGTGTGACGTGGCGTTGCAGATCTCGCTGGTGATCGCGGTGTCCAGCGTGGCCGACGCGTACCACCGGATCCCGGTCTGGCTGGTCGGCGCGTTCGCCGGCACCTGGCTGGTCAACCTGGTCACCTCGGTGATGCAGCAGGGCGCGGCGGCGCAGAGCCTGGTCGTCTCGCGCTCCCCCGGCGTCCGGGTGCTCAAGCTGGCGCGCGACTACGGCGCGGTGGTCACCGTGCTCGCGTTGGCCATCGCGTTCGTACCCCGCCTGCTGGTCTGGGTCATCGCCGCCTTCACCCTGGTCAACGGCCTGTTCCTGGCCGTGTCGATCGTGGCGGCCGCACGGGCGAGCGGGCGCCCGGCGACCGTACCCGCGCAGCGCTAGCCATGGCGATGAAGGGCGCCCGCTGGGTCGCCACCGGCCTGGTCGACCAGGTGGTCATCGCGGCCGCGAACGCCGGCCTGACCCTGCTCGCCGCGCTGACCATCCACCCCGATCGTCCTGCTCGCCCAGGTGTCCCGGCTGGACGGGGCGGAGCGGGACCGGATGGTACGCAACGCGCTCGCCGCCGCGTTCACCGTCGGCTGCGGCGCCGCGCTCATCCTGCTCGCGATCTGGGCGTTCTGGCGGCATCCGGTACCCAAGGCGGACCTGCAGGACCTGGTGTGGCTGGCGCCGTTCCTGCCGGCGATCCTGGTCCACGACACCGGCCGGTACGTGTACCTGTCCGAACGGGAACCGGCCCGGGCCCTGCGCATCGACCTGGTCTGGGTGTCGGTCCAACTGGCCGTACTGCTCGCGGTCGGGCTCTCGTACGGGCTGTTCCCGGCCCTGCTGCCGGTCGGCTGGGGGCTGGGCGCGGTCGCGGGCGCGACGGTGTTCCTGCTGCGGACCCGTACCCCGGTCTGGCGCGGCCGGCCGCGGCACTGGCTGGCCGAGACCCGGGCGCTGTCCGGCTGGTTCACCGCGACCGGGGTGGTGGCGCAGGTGCAGGTCCAGGCGGTCGGGTTCGTGGTCACCGGACTG
>VAXX01000328.1 GCA_005885115.1 Actinomycetota bacterium
GCGATCATCGGCAGCGTCGACTCCAGCAGTTCCCGGGCGGCGTACCGCAGGGTCTGGGTATGCGCGGTGGCCTGCGGCAAGGTACGGGAGCGGGTGGCCCGGGAGAAGTCGTCGAACCGCAGCCGCAGCACCACGGTACGGCCGACCCGCCCGGCGGTACGCATCCGGCGGCTGACCCGGTCGACCAGCCCGGCGAGGGTGGCGTCGATCTCCGCGGCGGTATGCCGTCCCCGCCCGAGGGCGTGCTGGGCGCCCATCGAGCGGCGGCGCCGGCCCACCTGTACCGGCCGGGGGTCCCGGTTGTGCGCCAGCGCGTGCAGGTGGCGGCCGGCCGCGACGCCGAGCATCGACACCAGCGCGGCCTCGCCGAGCCGGGCGACGTGGCCGACGGTGGTGATCCGCAGCTCGCGCAGCTTCGTGGCGGTGACCGGCCCGACGCCCCACAGCCGTTCGACCGGCAGCGGGTGCAGGAACGCGAGCTCCCCGTCGGGCGGTACGACGAGCAGGCCGTCCGGCTTGGCCACGCCGCTGGCCACCTTCGCGAGGAACTTGGTCCGCGCCACCCCGACCGTGATCGGCAACCCGACCTGCGCCCGGACCTCGCGCCGCAGCCGGGCGGCGATCTCCACCGGGGTACCGCTGATCCGGTGCAGCCCGCCGACCTCCAGGAACGCCTCGTCGATGGACAGCCCCTCGACCAGCGGCGTGGTCTGCTTGAACACCTCGAACACGGCCCGGCTGGCCGCCGTGTACGCCGACATCCGGGGCGGTACGACCACCGCCCGCGGGCACAGTTGCCGGGCCTGCCGGCCGCCCATCGCGGTCCGTACCCCGTACGCCTTGGCCTCGTAGCTGGCCGCGAGCACCACCCCGCCGCCGACGATCACCGGACGGCCGCGCAGCGCCGGATCGTCCCGCTGCTCCACCGACGCGTAGAACGCGTCGAGGTCGGCATGCAGGATCGTCGCCTCGGCGGGCATGCCCGCCATTTTCGCACACCTGTACGAGTGACCGGTATCCGGTTGACGGCGCGTCGGCTGGGTACCTGATGTGGACAGGCGGCTGTTTCCGCCGGAAGGAGGCTGGTCATGGGCATCGGCGCGAGCCTGTTCCTGATCGCCGTGGGCGCGATCCTCACCTTCGCCCTGCACCTGCACGTTGGTGGGGTCAACCTCGATGTCATCGGCTGGATCCTGATGGCCGTCGGCGCGCTCGGACTGATCGTCACGATGGTCATCTGGGGTGGCCGCCGGCGCGAGGTCGTCTCGGGGCCGACCACCGCTGGACCGACCGAGTACCGCAGAGTCGAGGAACGCAGCGACTACGGACCCCCCGACAGGTTGTAGGCACCAGAACCGAAAGGCTGCGGGATGTTGCTCCCGCGGCCTTTCGGGTGCCGCCCTACGCCATGGGCGCGTCGAACAGCAGGCAGGTCGAGGTGGCGTGGGCGGCGAGCCGGCCGGCCGCGTCGACGATCGTGGCCTGGGCGAGCGCCGTCCGCCGGCCCCGGGACAGGACGGTCCCCTCGCAGCGCAGCCGGCCCGACGCCACGGTCACCGGCCGGAGGAACTTCGTGGACAGGTCCACCGAGGTGTACCCGGTCCCGGCGGCGAGCGTCGCGTGGACCGCACAGCCCGCCGCGGTGTCGAGCAGCGTCGCCAGCACCCCGCCGTGGACGCTGCCCAGCGGGTTGTAGTGGAACTCCTGCGGGGTCAGGTACACCGTGACCCGACCCTCCCCGACCTCGAAGCCGTCGCCCCCGAGCATCGCCATGACCGGCGGGTACGGCAGCTCTCCGCTGACCATCGCGCGCAGCATCTCCAGGCCGCTACGCCGCCCGAAGTAGGCCGCGTTGACCGCCGGATCGGTCCAGGAGAAGGTACGACTGCGCTGGTCGGTCTGGGTCAGCTCCACGCTCGCAGCGTGGCACCGGCTAGCTGGGTCTGTCAATCGGATCCAGCTGTGACAGGACCGACAACGCGCTCGCCTCGCCGCGCAGTTGTTCGGCCCGGTCCCGGTGGCCGGCCCGCTCGTACTCCACCGCGGCCGCCTCCCGCTCGGCCACCTCGGCGCGGACGATCCGCTCGATCTCCGCCTCGGTCAACGCCCGCCGGGCCGCCTCGGCCGCACCGACGCCGACCGGGATCCGCTCGATCGCGAGGTGCCGGTCCACCGCCGCCGACCGATCCACCGCCTCGGCGTTGTCGATGGCCGCCAGCGTCGAGCGCAGCGCGGCCACCGCGAGCCGGTCGCGCGCCTTCAACGCGGCGGGCAGCGCCACCCGCAACCGCTGCCGCAGGGGTACCGGGTCGGGCGGGGAGTTGGCCGGTTCGCTGGACACGACCGGGACGCTACCGCCGCCCGAACACACCGGTCGAGGCGATTTCAGAACTGGAAGCACTCCATCACATTGCCGATCGTGGTATGCCGTCGCGGGGCGGCGCCAGCGGTCCGGTACGCGCCCCGGCGCTTCCGGGCTGTTCCATCTCGGGGTGTTCGCGGTCCGGGGCGGCCCGTGGGAGGGCCCGGTGTCCTGGCGCAAACCGACCACGTTCGGCGTCTCCTTCGGCCTGACCCTGATGACGATCACGTGGGTCACGTCGTACCTGCCGATCGGCGCCCGTACCCGGATCCTGCTGCTCGGGGTGTTCGCGGCCGACTGCGTCGTCGAGGTCGCCGCCATCACCGGTCAGACCTGGCGGCACGTACCATCGCATTTCAACATGGAGACCCCCGGCAACCGGGCCGTCTCGATCCTGCTGGCGTGCGGCGGCGGTGTGCTCATCGCGGTCCTCGTCACCTTCGCCGTGGCCGCCTTCCGGGGCGATCCCGGGACCGCCCCGAGCATGCGGCTGGCGCTGCGGGCCGGGTTCGTCACGATGCTGATCGGCCTGGCGTCCGGTGCCGCGATGATCGCCCGTGGGGTGAGCCTGGTGAACGCCGGCCACCAGCAACTGGCGTACCAGCTCGGCGGTTTCCTCAAGCCGGTCCACGCGGTGAGCCTGCACGGGGTGCTCGTCCTGCCCGGGCTGGCCTGGCTGCTGTCGCACCGGTCGTGGAGCGAGGCGCGGCGCAACCGGGCGGTCGCGCTGGCCAGCGCCGGCTACGGCATCGCGATCGCCGTCGCGCTGGTCGTGTCCCTGGTCCCGGCGTCGTGGCCGCGGTGGTGATCGGCTGGTGGCCGGCCGCACGGCGGACGTGTCATGCTGGCCGCTGTGTCAGCTGCTGAGGTGGTAGAGGCCCGTCCGGCGCGGCGCTCGCTGCGCGCCCTGCGGTTCACCGCACTGCTCACCACGATCCTGGCGCTGCTGTTCGGCGTGCCGTGGTGGACGCTGGTCGTGGCCGGATCGC
>VAXX01000329.1 GCA_005885115.1 Actinomycetota bacterium
GAGGACCTGGATGTACAGCCGCTGCCCGGCGGTGCCGTCGACCTGGTAGTCGACCGTCTCGCCGGGCCGGGACACGGTCAGCGTGGCTTCGGTGCCGGTGAACGCGCCCGTGGAGGTGGACGCCCGTACGTCCTGGACGATCTGCTGCGTCGCGGTCGCCTCGGCGGCGAAGGCCGGCTGGCCGGTCAGCGTGACGTCCAGGACGCAGTCGGTGAGGGTCTGCGGGTCGGTGATCCCGAACCGGGCGCACAGCGCCTCGGCGGCCGCCCGGTTGCCGAGGTCGGCCGGCTGGACCGGCCGGTCCGGGAAGTGCCGGTCGGTGTACGTGTCCGGGCCGGTACCGGCGGCGTAGCTGAACAGCGACGTCGCCCGGGTCACCCGCCAGCCGTCGGCGAAGGCCGGGTACAGGCTGTCGTAGCTGGGCTTGCCGATCGGGGTACCACCGGGTACCCGCAGGTCGTTGGTCGCGTCGCCGTCGAAGTTGCCGAGCAGCCCGGTGAGCTTCCCGGCCCGGGCCTTGGCCGGAGCGACGGTCAGGTGCAGTCCCCAGGCGCCGATCGCGGCCACCGCCGCGGACGAGCCGTCCGGCCAGGTGACGGTGAGCACCGGCCGGTACGAGTCGGTGGCCAGGGTCAGCGAGCCGCCGTGCGGCAGCGGCGCCGAGCTCGGCGCCGCTGCCGCACCACCACCGACCCGTACCGTCAGACCGGGGCCGCCCAGGTCGACCTCGACCCGGTCGCCGGCCACGTCCATCGCGACGGCTGTGTTCACCGCGATCAGCCGCGAGTACGGGTACGGCTGCTGGCGTACCTGGAGCTGGAACCCGGGGCCGGCGGCGGCGACGAACTCGCCGGCCGCCTGGAAGTCGTACCGCAGGCCGTCGAAGGTACGCAGGTGCGGGTCGCCGTTGCTGTCGCCGCAGCCCGCGCCGGTGCAGTTGGTCTTCTTCGGCTGCTTGTCCGGGGGCAGGCAGTCGCCCCTGGGCAGCGGCTTGTCGCCGTAGTGGCTGCGTTCGGGCAGCCCGAGCTGCTTGCGGAGCTGGTTCTGCAGCCGGGTCGCCTTGACCTCGTTGACGGTGATGCCGCTCGGGCCGTCGGCGGTGACGCACGGCGAGTGGTCCTGGCCGCCCTGGGCGTCCTCGGACGCGTGGTACAGCTCGTGGTACAGCGACGTGCACGGGTCGGCGTTGCCACCGCTCCCCGCGTACGGGTGCCGGTCGTTCGGGTCCCAGAAGATGAAGATGTTGCCCTTGCCGAACGACGCCTCGTGGGTCTGGTCGCCGTTGGCCGGCACGATCTGGACGTGCACCCCCGGCCCGTTCAGGACCGGCAGCAGGCCACCGGGGTCCCCGCCCGGCCCGGTGAAGATCTTCGCGCAGCCGCCGTACGCCGATCCCAGGCCGCTGTCCACGCCGATGTCCGCGTGCGCCGGGCGCGGATACCACGCCTGGCCGGCCAGGCCCACGACGAGCAGCAGGGCCAGCGCGCCGGCGCGGGCCGCCCGGTGCCGGCGACGGAGCAGGACGACCAGGAGGACGACCGCGAGCACGACGAGCAGGGCGATCCCGGCCAGCAGGGCCCACAGCAGCCAGTCGACCGGGTGCGCCGCGCCGGCCGGGGCGGCGACCGCGGGGGTACTCGCGACGCACGCCGGCGGGCCACCGGCCGGTGTGAAGGGCACGGCGTAGGTCAGCGCCAGCCGCAGCGGCTGGCCCGGCTTGAGCGGGTACAGGGCGCCGAGGGAGGCGTACGGGGACCAGGTCACCACCTCGAGCGCGTGGCCGGTCGGCCCGAGCGGGACGACCCGCAGGGGTACCGTGACGGCCTGCCCGGGCGCGAGGGTACGCAG
>VAXX01000330.1:0-721 GCA_005885115.1 Actinomycetota bacterium
CGAGGTGACCACGATGGCGCGGTCCGGCTCGTAGACCAGCCGTTCGGCCTCCCGCTCGACGTCGTCCGGATCGTTGTTGAAGGCCATCGACAGGATCCGGTAGATCTGCTCGTGGTCGTCGGCGGTACCGGCGCGCAACTCGTAACCCATGAACGCTGTCTATCTCATCCCCGGGGGTGGGGCGAGTCATTTGCCGGGGTGGCTACGCTCGGAGGTCAGCGGGCGCGTTTCCGGCGTGGGGGCCGCCCGGGGGGAGGACATCACCAATGGCAGAGGGTGCGCTGTTGGATCTCGTCTGCGGGCCGGCCAGCCCGCTGCCGGAGACCTACCAGCGTTACCGGCTCGTGGCCCACCTCGGCTCGGGTGGCCAGGCCGAGGTGTACCGGGCGGTCCGGCTGTGTGGCGGGGTGTCCAGCGCGCCGATGACCGTCAAGGTGTTCCGGGTCGATCCGCAGCGCCCGCTGGTGGACGAGCTGCGCTCCTGGGACAAGGGCGACGCCGCCCTGATGGACCTCAACAACCGTGGCGTCACCGGGATCTGCCGCCGCGCCGACGGCTTCTACGGTCCACCGCCGCACCGGCCGGGGGAGCCGCCGCAGCCGGGCAACGCGGTGCCGTACCAGGTCTACGACTACCTGCACGGGATCAACCTGCGGGACTACCTGCGCCAGGCGGCCGCCGGTGGCAACGGTGGCCGGCGGCTCAACGCCGTCGCCGCGCT
>VAXX01000330.1:768-4537 GCA_005885115.1 Actinomycetota bacterium
CTGATCGACTTCACCGGGGCCCGGTACTGGCGGGCCGAGGAGATCACCCAGATCGCGTACACGCCGGAGTCGGGCGGGCCGGAGGCGCTGTCCGGCGAGGTCGGGCCGGCCTACGACGTACACGGGTTCGGCTCGGTGGCGTACTTCCTGGTCACCGGCTCGTTGCCCCGGGGCAAGAACAGCCTGCCGCCGGCCGCGCACCCGCTGCTGACCGACCGGGCGGCGGTACGTTCGGTGCTGCTGTCCGCGCTCGCCGAGCGCCCGGCCGACCGGCCGACCACGCTGGAGCTGTCGGCCTGGGTCGACCGGCTGGCCGGCGCGGTGCGCGCGTCCGGGCTGCCCGAGCAGGGCGTGGACTGGGCCGAGCCGGTCGCGGTGACGGCGCCGGCGCCGGCCCGCGCGGTGGGCCGGGCCGCGGTCGTCTCGGGTACGGAGACGGATGCGTACCAGCGCATCGAGCGGCTGGAACGGGAGCTGGTCGAGCTGCGCGGCGCGTTCTCCGGCGACCGGGTCGGTGGCGGTCCGCTGCTGGCCACCGCGGCGTACGTGGCGCATCCGATGCCCGGCGTACCCGCGCCGACGACCGTCGCGCCGAACCCGACCAAGGTGGCCGCGGCCGACCTCCCGCGGACCAAACGCACGCCCAACGGCATGGCCCTGATGCCCGAGTCGGCGGTACCCCCCAACGGTGCGCAGCCGATGCGCGGCCGGGCCCCGGTCGTGGCCAAGCCGACCGGAAACGCCGATCCGAGCCGCGGCGGCGGGTGGACCTGGTTCGGCGCGATCGTGGCGTTCCTGTGTTGGTGCGTCTGGGCCGCCGCGAACCGCGACGGCGACCTGCTGTACCAGTTCTCCCAGTTCCTGCTGGCCCTGGTGGTGGCCGGCGGGCTGTTCGCGCTTCAGCGGCTGGTGGGCCGGATGGTGCTGGAGCGGCTGTTCGGGCGCAAGCGGCGTACCGCCACGCTCGCCCACCTGGGTACCGCCATCTTCTTGATCATCGTCGGCGTCGACTTCCTCCGCCGGACGTCCTGGATCGCCCACCTCCTGGCGGGCTGAGCCCGATCAGGTGGTACGTCGGCGGCCGCCGGTGGCGACCAGGGCCGCGGCACCGAGCAGGAGCAGGATCAGGCCGCTGAGCGCGATCGTCCGGGCCGGGGTTCCGGTCACGGGGAGCGTGGTACCCGTACCGGTACCGGTGCCGGTGGCCGTACCGGTGCTGCTGCGTGTGGTGGTACCGGCGCTGGTGACCGTACCGCCGCCACCGCCGCCCGCCCCCGGGCCGCCACCGCCCCCGGCGGTACCACCGCCGCTACCGCTTCCACTGCCGCTTCCACTGCCCCCGCCACCGCCGGAGCCGGAACCGTAGCCCCCGCCGCCGGAGCCCGAGCCGTAGCCGCCAGCTCCCGAGCCCGAGCCCGAGCCGTAGCCGCCGGCGCCCGAGCCGTAGCCACCCGAACCGTAGGACCCCCCCGTGCCGGAGCCGTAGCCGCCGGCGGCCGGGGTTCCGGTCAGCAGGCTCAGGTCGCCGCCGAGGTTCAGGTCACTGACCAGGCTCGTACCGGCGCCGCTGTTGTCCCGGGGGTGCCAGCTCGCGTAGGCGGCGCCGGAGGTCGCGGCGAGCGTCAGGAGCATCCCGACGCCGAGGGCGTACCGCATAAGCTTGATCCGTTTGAGCATTTGTTCGTCACACCTCGCTGTCGGTGCCGACTCGGCAACAGCTCAACGAGCAAGGGGTGGGCCGGTTACCTTCGGGCGTCCCGGACGTCCTTGACCAGCTTGACCGTGGCGGCCACGGCGGCGGCGGCGAGGACGACGGTGGCGCCGGTCAGGATCCGGCCGGTGTTCGTGCCCGGTCCGCCGGCCGGCGGCGGCTCGGCGACGACCCGCAGGTAGGCGAAGGTCGCGGCGGCCGTGGTGGACAGCCACGCCAGCGCGGCGACGACCACGGCCAGAACGGCTCCCGGGGTGTGCCGGAAGCGGGCCGCCGGGCCGGCCGGCCGGTACCGCACGGTCGCGCCCAGCGCCGTTGCGGACCTGCCGGCGATGGCGGTGAGCTGCTTCTGGGTGAGCACGAGATCGACGTCATCGCCGGTACGCAGGAAGGTGCGCAGGACGGCGGGCTTCCCGGTGCCCTCGCCCCCGCGGATCAGCAGGTACTTCGGCGGCTCGCCGTGTTCGGCACGCCAGGCGTCGGTGTACCCGACCTGCCCCTCGACGGCCAGGACCGGGTGTACGAACGCCTCCGTGCGCGTCCATTCGGTCATGGGTACGCCGGGATCGACTGCGCGTACAGCTCGGCGAGCACCACGAGGCCGGGATCGGCGCCCGCGACGACGTCCAACCGGCGGAACGGCGAGCGCTGCGGGTCAAGGCTCCAGCTGTACGCCTGCAGCCCGATCGCGTCGGCGAGCAGCAGGACATCGACCATCCCGCCGGGCTCGTCACGCGCGCCGACCCAGACGTTCTCGTCCAGCACCGGATGGATCGACACCATCCACGGAAGCAGTCCCTCGATCAGCCAGCGCCGGTACCGCTCGACGATCGCGTCCACCTCGGTCCAGGTGGCCCCGTCGAGACCGCCCCGCTCCTCCCAGTACGCGTACGCGTTGGGCCGCTGTCGCATCTGTCGGCCGACCTCGTCCTGGACCGGCTCCCGGACCTCGTACGCGATCCGGCCGAGGAAGTCCTCGCGTCGTGGGCGCTCGTCGCGGTACAGGCCGAACAGCCGCCGTACCGACTCGCGGACGGTGTCCAGCTCGACCGCGCCCCGCTGGTCGGCCGACGCCTGGGCCAGGTCGGGCGCCTGGAGTTCGAAGTCCAGGCTGCTCTGGAAGGCCGGCACCGCCGCCCCACCGGTACCGCCGCCCGGGGTGGGTGGGCCGGACCCGGGTGTCCCGGCGCCGCCGCCGGGGCCCGGACCGGACGGCGGGGAGCCGCCGGCGCTCTGGGTGAGCAGCCCCGGGATGCAGCGGCTGCAGTGGAAGGCCGGCCGGTTGCGTGGCAGACCGCCGTGCTGGGCACAGGCCAGGCTGTTGCAGATCCCGCAGACGCCGATGCCGTCGACCGCCGACTTCCTGATCGTCACGCACTGGTAGCACGTTGCCACGGCGCCATTGTGCGCTGGGACGGTCACGGTCCGCTCTTGGCCAACCGGTCGAGGATCTCAGCGGTCGTACCGGTTTCGCCGAGCCGCGGGAAGATCCGTTCGACGCTGTCGCGGTGCGCCTCCGGGTCCCGGTCGGTCATCGCGTCCACGGCCAGGGTCCGTACGTTGCCCGGTCATGGCCCGCTGAGCCGGTCCAGCAGGGCCAGGGCCTGGATGACGGTGTGCCGTTCGGCCTCGGTCAGGCGGTCCTGCAGGGCCTGGCACAGCCACTCCTCGCTGGCGCGGCGCTTGTCCTCGAAGAACTCCCGGCCGGCCGCGCTCAACGAGATCACTTGGCGACGGCCGTCGCCGGGGTCGGGCCGGCGGTGGATCAGGCCACGCTCGGCCGAGTTGTAGGTGCTGACCGTGGCGCCGGTACCGCACTGGCGGATGCCCGTGGCGGGCGTGGTGACGTACGGGTTGTAGACCCAGCCACCGCCGCTGATCGCGTCCCACGTGGTGCTGGTCTTCCCGTCGGCGGTACCGCCGTTGTTGACCTGGCAGATCACGCCGACGGTCGAGCCGCCGTACACGTACCGCAGGGTGTTTCCGGTCTTCGGCGTCTTCTGGACGGCCAGCTTGCTCACCGTGGTCTTGACCGTGGCGTTCACCGGCACGACGCAC
>VAXX01000331.1 GCA_005885115.1 Actinomycetota bacterium
TAGTGGCGGATCTTGTCGATCTCCGGGGCGCCCTCGACCTCGGCCCGGGCCCGCGCGATGTCGTCCAGGTACTGCCGGCACGAGGAGTACGAGCCGTACGGGCTGGTGACGAAGGCGAGCGCGCGCCGGACCCCGTCATCGCGCATCCGGCGTACCGTGTCGGCCAGGTACGGGGCCCAGTTGCGGTTGCCCCAGTAGCTCGGCAGGTCCAGCCCCGCCTGCGCGAACTCGACCCGCAGCGCGGCCAGCAGCTCCCGGCACTGGGCGTTGATCGGCGATACGCCGCCGAAGTGCCGGTAGTGCTCGGCGACCTCGGCCAGCCGCTCCTCCGGGATCCCCCGGCCCCGGGTCACGTTGCGCAGGAACGGCAGGACGTCCTCGGGGCCTTCGGGACCGCCGAAGGACACCAGCACGAACGCGTCGTACATCTCAGGCGCCGATGGCGTGGTACCCACCGTCCACGTGCACGATCTCGCCGGTGGTGGCCGGGAACCAGTCGGACAGCAGCGCGAGTACCGCCCGCGCGGCCGGCTCCTGGTCGGTCAGGTCCCAGCCCAGCGGCGCCCGGCTCGTCCACGCGTCCTCGAACTGCTCGAAGCCCGGGATCGACTTGGCCGCCATGGTCCGCAACGGGCCGGCCGACACCAGGTTCACCCGGATGCCGTGCTTGCCCAGGTGCAGGGCCAGGTACCGGTTGGCCGACTCCAGGCCGGCCTTGGCCACGCCCATCCAGTCGTACACCGGCCACGCCTTGGTGGCGTCGAAGGTCAGGCCCACGATCCCGGCGCCCGCGGACAGCAGCGGCAGGGTGGCGACGGCCAGGGACTGGTACGAGTACGTCGACACGTGCAGCGCCGTCGCCACGTCCTCCCACGGCGCGCTGAGGAACCCGCCGCCGAGGGTGCTCTGCGGGGCGAACCCGATCGAGTGGACCACCCCGTCGAGCCCGTCGACATGCTCGCGTACCTTGCCCGGCAAGGCTTCCAGGTGCCCGGCGTCGGTCACGTCCAGCTCGATCACCGGCGCCGGCCGGGGCAGCCGCTTCGCGATGCGCTCCACGAGGGACAGCCGGCCGAAGCCGGTCAGGACGACGGTCGCGCCGTTCTCCTGGGCGATCCTCGCCACCGAGAACGCGATCGACTGGTCGGTGATGACCCCGGTGACCAGTAGCCGCTTGCCGGCCAGCAGTCCAGACACTCGTACCCCCTGATTTGTCAGTGGCCCATGCCGACGCCGCCGTCGACCGGGATGACCGCACCGGTGACGTAGCCGGCGGCGTCGCTGGCCAGCCACGTGACCACCCCGGCCACCTCGTCCGGCGCGGCGAACCGGCCGGCCGGGATCTGCTTGAGGTAGCTGGCCTTGACGTCCTCGGACAGGGCCGCGGTCATGTCGGTCTCGATGAAGCCGGGCGCGACGACGTTGGCGGTGATGTTGCGGGTACCCAGTTCGCGGGCGATCGACCGGGCGAGGCCGACCAGGCCGGCCTTGCTCGCCGCGTAGTTGGCCTGCCCGGCCGCGCCGAGGTGCCCGACCACCGAGGAGATGAAGATCAGCCGGCCCCACTTCGCGCGCAGCATCTTACCGGTGGCCCGCTTGGCGCAGCGCCACGAGCCGGTGAGGTTGGTTTCCAGGACCCGCCCGAACTGGTCCTCCGACATGCGCAGCAGCAGCGTGTCGTCGGTGATCCCGGCGTTGGCGACCAGTACCTCCACCGGACCCAGCTCGGCCTCGACGGTGCCGAACGCGGCGTCCACGGCGGCCGGGTCGGTGATGTCGCACTGGACGCCCAGAATCCCGTCCGGAGCGCCGGAGCCACGGTGCGTGACCGCGACCCGGTCACCCTGCTTGGCGAACGCCTGGGCGATGGCCAGGCCGATACCCCGGTTACCCCCGGTCACCAGCACCGTTCGTGCCATGTCTCCTCCGTCATTCCACCAACCTGGAGGAGACTAGGCGCTGAGGTACCTCCGGCGGAACGTGGGGTACCGTGTACCCGTTCCCGATCCGGTCGGACTCCAGGAGGTGATCGCTGTGCGAGATAGCGATCCTCCCAGTCATCCGACCGGGTCCCGTTTCTCCGCGACCCGGTAACGCGCCCGCCTTCTCACCCGAACGCCCGTTTTTCTCGGGAGCAGTCATGAACCGTTACGCCGTCCCCGTGTGCTTCATGCTCGCCGCCGCCTGGGTGGCGGTCATCTTCGTGCTGGTCGGATCTTCATGCTGGTCAGCGGACCGAGCCATTGACCCGTTACGGCAGGCGGGAGGTCCACAACAGGCTCATCCCGCCGGCCGCGAACGCGAACAGTAGACCGAGCCCGACGTACCACTGGGTGACCTCCCGGGGCACCGTGCGGTACCCGATCGAGCTGCCCATGTCCTGGTACACCTGCTTGAGCTCGGGCAGGCTGGCCGCCTCGTAGTAGTGCCCCTTGGTCACCTCGGCGAGCTTCTGCAGCGACGGGCGGTCCACCGGTACCCGCTGCATCTGGCCCTGGATGGTGACCGTGCCGCTGTCGGTGCCGAAGGCGATCGTGGAGACCGGGATGTTGGCCGCCGACGCCGCCGCGGCGGCGTCCTCGATCGGCCGCCCGGCCGTGCGGTACCCGTCGGAGAGCAGCACGATCCGGGCCGGCGGGATGCCGTTGGCTCCGTCGGCCGGTACCGACTGGATCGCGCTCAGGCAGGTGAAGACCGCCTCGCCGGTGGCCGTCGCCTCGGCCAGTTGCAACCCGTCGATGGCCTGGTCGATCGCGGCCCGGTCCTTGCCCGGCGAGACGAGCACGCTGGCCGCCTTGGAGAACGAGACCAGCCCGATGTTGTACGTGTCGGGCAGCGTCTTGACGAACTCCTTCGCCGCCTCCTGGGCCGCCTGGATCCGGGTCGGCGACACGTCGTCGGCGCGCATCGACAGCGATACGTCGATGGCGACCATCACGGTCGCCCGTTCCAGCGGCTGCTTGGCGTCCATCGACGGGCGGGCGAGCGCCGAGGCCAGGGTCAGCAGGCACAGCAGGAACGCGCCGGCCGCGAGGTGCCGGCGGTACCCGAGACCCTTGGGCGCCAAGGTGCGCAGCAGGTCGACGTTGGTGAACCGGACGGCGTACGAGCGGCGCCGGAACTGCCGCCACACGTACACGGCTCCCAGTGCCAGCACCGGCACGACCGCCACCAGCCAGACAGGTTCGAGGAATCTGATCATCGCGTCGTCCCCCTGGTGCGCGCGTGCCGCTGGGCGGCGACGAAGCGCACGATGTCCAGTAGCCAATCCCGATCGAGCGCTGGGCGGCCGCGCCGGCGGCGTACCGCTCGCGCAGCTTGGCGTCCCCGGTGTGTACCTCGTGCAGCCGGCCGGTCTCCGGATCGACGAACTCCATCACGCCGGAGTCGCCGAGCTCCAGTTCGCGCGGGTCCACGATCTCGATCGCCAGCACGTCGTGGCGTACCCCGAGCTTGCGCAGCGGGCGCTCCCAGTCCGCCGGCGGGACGAGGAAGTCGGAGATCACCACGGCCAGGCCCCGGCGCCGCGGCGGCCGGTTCAGTGCGTCGATCAGCGCGCCGAGGTCGGCGCGGCCCGGCTGTACCTGGATCTTCGCGAGGGCCTGCATCAGGCCCTGCGCCTCCTTGTGCCCGGTCCGGGCCGGGAGCCGGGTGAGCTGGTCGCCGGTGCCGATGACGGCGCCGACGCGGTTGCCGCCGCGTACGGTCAGGTGGCTCATCGCTCTCCAGCTCCCGGTCCGCGACGGTCTGGCGGACGTGCGGGATGGTGGTACGGGCGGTCACCGGCCAGTCCATCCGGCGTACGTCGTCGCCGGCCCGGTACTCCCGGGACTCCCCCGGTTCGGTCCCCGGCCCCGGCAGCAGGCCCAGGTAGTCGCCCTGGAGCAGCCCGTCGAGCTTGCGGGTGACCAGCAGGTGGAGCTTGCCGAGTACCGGCTCGGCGCGGGCCGCGTCCTGGAGCACCTCGGCTCCGGTCGCGCCAGCCGGGCGGCCCGACCGGCGGAACCCCCGCCGGGTCCGGTCGCTCACATCGGCCGTCCGGGCGCCGGCCAGGCGGTGGTCGGGACGGGCGGGTACGTGGTCGGCCGGTGGTTGCCCGGCGGCGGCCCGCCCGGGCTCCCGGGTGGCCCGGCCGGGTTCGCGGGGGCCGCGTTCTGCCGGGGCGCCACGGTGGGCAGCGGCACGGTGCTCAGTACCCGGTCGATGATCCGGTCGGCCGGGATGTCGTCGGCGAGCGCGTCGTAGGACAGGACGAGCCGGTGCCGGAGGATGTCGGCGGCCACGTCCTGGACGTCCTGCGGCAGCGCGTAGTCCCGGCCGCGGAGCAGGGCCAGGGCCCGGGTCGCGCGGACGATCCCGAGCGAGGCGCGCGGGCTGGCCCCGTACTGGATGAGCTGGGCGACGTCGGGCATCCCGTAGTCGGCCGGGGTACGGGTGGCCAGCACCAGGCGTACCGCGTAGTCGACCAGGGCGTTGTGCACGAAGACCTCGTCGGCCCGGCCCTGCAGCGCGATCAGGTCGGCGGGCTGGAACACCTGGGCCGGCTCGGGGGGCGCGACGCCCATCCGGTACACGATCTCGCGTTCCTCCGCGTCCGTCGGGTACCCCACGTTGATCTTCATCAGGAACCGGTCGCGCTGCGCCTCGGGCAGCGGGTACACGCCCTCCTGCTCGATCGGGTTCTGGGTGGCCATCACCAGGAACGGCCGGGGTACCTCGTAGGTCTGCCCGCCGATCGACACCTGGGTCTCGGCCATCACCTCCAGCAGCGCCGACTGTACCTTCGCCGGAGCCCGGTTGATCTCGTCGGCCAGCAGGAAGTTGACGAACACCGGCCCCAGCTCGACGTCGAACTTCTCGGCGCCCTGCCGGTAGATGCGGGTACCGACGATGTCCGCCGGTACCAGATCCGGGGTGAACTGGATCCGCGCGAAGCTGCCACCGACCACCCTGGCCAGCGTCTCCACGGCCAGGGTCTTGGCCACCCCCGGTACGCCCTCCAGGAGGCAGTGGCCGCGGGAGAGCAGCGCCACGAACATCCGCTCGATCATCCGGTCCTGCCCGACGATCACCCGCTTGACCTCGAACAGCGCGCGTTCGAGCAGCGAAGCGTCCTGAGCCGGCGTACTGTCGGCGCCGCTCGGAGCCCCGGTCCCGGAGTTCGCCGGGCTGGGCGGGGTTGGCTGGGCCACCGGTCCTCCAGTGCGTCGTGCGGTCCTACGTCGTCCTAGCTTGGCACGTTCCCCCCATGGGCACGTCTGACGGGTAGACATCAGGGGCGGTGAAGTGGGTAACATTTCACCGTCGCCGGGCGGCTTCCCCCGTGGCCGCCCGGCGCTCATCTATCTGCCGACTCCGGCACACTTGTCTGCGTGACCGACGAGGTTCTGCGCTGCTCGGCCAAGGGCTGCCGGGCCCCCGCCGAGTGGGCGTTGCGCTGGAACAACCCGAAGCTGCACCCGCCCGACCGGCGCAAGACCTGGCTGGCCTGCGAGGCGCACCGGGAGTCGCTGAGCCGGTTCCTCTCGGCGCGCGAGTTCCTCCGGTCGGTCGATAGGCTTTCCTGATGGCGACCACCGTGGCAGTTCTGGGTACCGGAATCATGGGCGCGCCGATGGCCCGCAACCTCGCGCGGGCGGGCTTCGAGGTCCGCGCGTGGAACCGCAGCCTGGACAAGGCACGGCCGCTTGCCGAGGACGGTGTGACGCTCGCGCAGACGCCCGCGGACGCCGCCGGCGGCGCCGAGGTGGTGCTGACCATGCTGTCCGACGGACCGACCACGGCCGAGGTCGTCGCGGCGGCCCGGCCCGCGCCGGGGACGCTGTGGCTCCAGATGGGTACGGTCGGGGTCGACTGGACCGACCGGCTGGTCCGGGACACCGACCTGGCCTTCGTCGACGCACCCGTCGCCGGCAGCGACGTACCCGCGCGCGAGGGCACCCTGACGATCCTCGCGTCCGGCGCCGACGAGCTGCGCGACCGGGCGCAGCCGCTGTTCGACGCGGTCGGGAGCCGGACGTTGTGGCTGGGTCCGGCCGGCGCCGGCAGCCGGCTCAAGCTGGCCGTCAACAACTGGGCGATCACGCTGGCCGAAGGGCTGGCCGAGACCCTGGGCCTGACCGCCGCGCTGGGCCTGACGCCGGACCACTTCCTCGACTTCATCGACGGCGCGCCGCTGGGCGCGCCGTGGGCGATCGGCAAGGGCCGCAACATGCTCGCCGGTACCCTCGACCCGGGCTTCCCGCTGCGGCTGGCGGTCAAGGACGCCGAGCTGATCGTGACGGCGGCCCACGACGCGGGGCTGGAACTGCCGGCGACCGAGGGTCTGCTGCCGGCGTGGCGGCAGTCCGTCGAGGACGGGTACGGCGACCGGGACCTCGCCGCCGTCGTGCACCGGTACCCGGTCGGGCCGAAGAATGGCGCTTGAGCCGGGGCTGTCCGCCTCGGTCCGGCTGACCGTCACGGAGGCGGACACCGCGCAGGCGCTGGGCTCGGGGGACGTACCGGTGCTGGCGACGCCGCGACTGCTGGCCCTGGCCGAGGCGGCCACGTTACGGGCGACGGCGCGGCACCTGCCGGCCGGTACGACGACGGTGGGCACCCGGGTGGCGCTGGAGCATCTGGCCGCGACCCCGATCGGCGGTACGGTGACCGTCGAGGCCCGACTGTCCACTGTGGACGGACGGCGGCTCACCTTCGCGGTGACCGCCACGGACGGCTCGGCGGACCTCGCGCGGGGCTCGGTCGAGCGGGTCCTCGTGGACCGGGAACGGTTCCTTGCCAAGGTGGGTGGATGACCGGGTTCGTCGAGCTGGCCGACCGGGTGTACGCGCTGCGGTACCCGGTCCTCGACGTCACCGTGGCCCTCGTCGTCGGGGACGGGAGCGCGCTGGTCGTGGATACTCTCTCCACCGCGGTACAGGCGGCCGAACTGGGCGACGCGATCCGTGCGGTGACGCCGAAACCGTTGACGATCGTCAACACGCACCACCACTTCGACCACTGCTTCGGCAACGCGACGCTCGCCGAAGCCGGCACCCAGGTCTGGGCGCACGAGTACGCCGCCGCGCACCTGCGCGACGAGGGCGACAAGTGGCAGCGCGAGTGGTACGAGGAGTACCGGGACACCGAACCCGAACTGGCGCAGGGGCTCGCGCAGGCGCGGATCCTCGCACCGGACCGGGTCGTACATCAGGCGGCGAGCCTGGACCTGGGTGGGCGGCGGGTGCTGTTGCGCCACTTCGGGCGCGGGCACACCGACGGCGACCTGCTGGTGTGGGTACCGGATGTGGACGTCCTCGTGGCCGGCGACCTGGTGGAGGAGAGCGGGCCGCCCGACTTCGGCGACGGGTACCCCCTGGAATGGCCGGAGACGCTGGCCGCACTGGCCCACGAGCTGACCCCCGCGGCGCTGGTCCTGCCCGGCCACGGCGCCCCGGTCGACCGGGCCTTCGTCCAGGCCCAGCACGGCCGGCTCACCGAGCTGGACTGGCTGATCCGCGACGGGCACGCCGACGGCGCCCCACTGGCCGCGGTGGCCGCGCGCTCGCCGTTCGGCGCCGGCCCGTCGCTGGTCGCGGTCAAGCGGGGGTACGCCGAACTGTCCGGCCGCACCTAAGCTTCGTCGCATGACCGACCAGCCGATCGAGGTGACCCTGCTCGCGGCGCAGCTGGACACCTCGATGCAGTTCTTCACCGCGCGGCTGGCCGGGCTGACCGACGCCGAGTACCGGTGGGAGCCGGCGCCCGGCGCCTGGAACCTGCGCCCGCGCGGCGAGGTGCGCACCGCCGGCCACGCCGGCCGGGGCGACTGGGTCTGCGAGTACGAGTCGCCCACCCCGGAACCGGCGCCGCTGCGTACCATCGCCTGGCTGTTGTGGCACACCGGTACGGCGTGCCGGCTGCGCGCGGACTG
>VAXX01000332.1 GCA_005885115.1 Actinomycetota bacterium
GAGCACGACATGCGTGGCTGGGTGTGGGTCGTGATCGGGGTACTGGTCGGCTTCGCCGGGGTGATCTGGACGTTGCAGGGCCTGAACCTCGTCGGGGGCAGCTTCATGAGCGGCAAGACCCTCTGGGCGGTGATCGGCCCGCTCGTGGTCCTGGTCGGCCTGGTCCTGATCGGGCTCGGGATCCGCACCGTGCGCCGGACACCGGCCCCGAAGGACTGAGTCAGCGGCGCCGCCAGGCGAGGGCACCGAGCGCGGCCGCGGCCGCCGCCCCGCCGGCGAGCACGCCGTGGTGCTGCGAGGCCCACAGTTGCAGGCTGCGCGCCTTGGCCTGGTCGTCGAAGCGGCCGTGCGCGCCGTAGTCCGGCTCCCGGGGCCCGTCCGCCGGCTGCCAGAGGTTGGCCGGCTGGTCCGGGTCGCGCGGCTGGTCGGTCTGCTGCCCACGGAAGCCGGTCCGGGCCAGGTAGCGGTCCAGCAGACCGGGCGCGACCGTGTTGGCCAGTAGCGTGGCGGCGGTCGAGCCGCCGACCCAGTACTCCCGGCGCCGGGGGTGGTCGGCCGCGTAGACGATCCCGCTCGCGGCGACCTCGGGCTGGTAGATCGGGGGTACGGGCTGGGCCTTGCGCCGCAGCCGGGACAGTACCCAGTCGAACTGCGGGGTGTTCACGGCCGGCAACTGCACCATGGTCACGTGCACGTTGCTCCCGTCATGCAGCAGCTCGGTGCGTACCGACTCGTGGAAGCCCTGGATCGCGTGCTTGGCGCCGCAGTACGCGCTCTGCAACGGGATCCCCCGGTACGCCAGCGCCGAACCCACCTGCACGACCGTGCCCCGGTCCCGGGGCACCATCCGGGACAGCGCCGCCCGGGTGCCGTACACGTACCCGAGGTAGGTGACCTCGGTGACCCGCTTGAACTCCTCCGGGGCGATCTCCAGGAACGGCGCGAACACCGAGGTGAACGCGTCGTTGACCCAGACGTCGATCGGGCCCAGCTCGGACTCGACGTACCCGGCGGCCGCCTCGACCGCCCGATGGTCGGCCATGTCCACCTCGACCGGCAGCGCCCGGCCGCCCGCCTGCTCGACGTCCTTGGCCGCCCCGACCAGTCCGTCCGTCCCCCGGGCGAGCAGGGCGACGGCGTCGCCCCGCGCCCCGAACCGCCGGGCCACCGCCCGGCCCACCCCACCGGTCGCCCCGGTCACCACGATCACCCGCTGCTGTCCCATGCGATGCGGGTACCCGGAACTACGCCGCCCGATTCAGGAACGGCAGGACGTACCAGAGGAAGACGTACAGCACGGCGAGCACGGCGACGATGCCGCCGGCGAGCGGGGCGCCCAGGACCACCCCGACCACCAGGAGGACCGCGCCGAGCATGGCGACCAGCAGGCAGCCCAGGCCCAGCGTGGCCAGTTTCGAGCCGGTCCGGACGAGCTGGGGCTTGCGCCCCTGCCGGAAGACCAGCCGGTGGTAGCTCACCGGTGCGATCAGCAGCGCGGTCGCGGCGGCGGCCGCGACGAGGGTGACGACGTACGTACCTCGCTGCACTCCGGTGATCCGCTCGAAGCGGTTGGTGAACGGCAGGGTGAGCAGGAACGCGAACAGCACCTGTACGCCGGTCTGCGCGACCCGTAGCTCCTGGAGCAGCTCGGAGAAGTTGCGGTCCCACCGCTCCAGCGGGGTCTCGCTGCGGCCGGGCGCGCCCGGCCCGGTCTCGGGCTCCGCCATCGCCGAACTCTCCTCCGTCGCGGTGATACGACGTTACCCGGCCCCGCGCGGCGGGACCGGGTAACTGATGCGGGTGTCAGCGGGCGGCCACCGGGTGCCGGCCCTCCGCGAACTCCTCGACCACCTTCGCGCAGAACTGCGGAAGATCATCGGGCTTGCGGCTGGTGACCAGCCCATGATCGGTGTGTACCGGCTCGTCGACCCAGGTACCGCCGGCGTTGCGGATGTCGGTCCGCAGGCTCGGCCAGGACGTCACCGTACGACCACGCAGCGCGTCCGCTTCGACCAGCGTCCACGGTCCGTGGCAGATCGACCCGATCGGCTTGCCCGCGTCCAGGAAGGACCGGACGAACGCGACCGCGCGCGGGTCCATCCGGAGGTAGTCCGGGTTGGCCACCCCGCCGGGCAACAGCAGGGCGTCGTACTCCTGCGCGTTGGCCTGGTCGATCGTGCGCTCGACCGGGTACGTCCGGCTCGGCTGCATCCCTTGGACGGCCTGGATCTGTCCGGGCTTGATGGAGATCAGCTCGGCCTGGGCGCCGGCCTCCTCGACCGCCTGCCTGGGCGTGGTGTACTCGACCTCCTCGACGCCATCGGTCGCCAGGATGGCGACCCGTCGCCCGTTCAACTTTTGCGCCATGGTGTTCTCCTTGTCGCATCGGTTGGCCGTACCCTCATCCCGTCCCCGGGCGTTTGGGAGACAAACCCCGATGCCGCAAAACGACTCACTTTCCTCAGGCAAGTGAGTCCTGTCGATCTTCGGGAGCGGGTACGAGATGGGGAACCGGAACCGCGGTCGCCGCGTCGAACCGGACATGAGCCGACACATCCTCGCGTACCGTGTCCTGTCCCTGATGCTCCTGACCGGCACGCTGGCCGTCGCCGGCTGCGCCCAGACCGGCCCGGGCAGTGCCGCCCCCGTGCCGTACGAGTCCTCCGCCCCCGCGCCGACGACCTCGGCGCCCTCCCCTACCGCCAGCCCGGTGCCGACCCAGCCCGGCGCGCCGATCCCGAAGGGTGCCTGCACTGGTGCGCCGCAGACCCAGACGGTGACCCTCAGGCGTCCTGCGCCCGGTGGCCTCCGGCAAGGGCGCGCTCGCGGTCGGGGTCAGCGCCGGTTTCTACGTCGCCGACCACCCCGGCCAGACCCGGGTGACCGCCTTCCGGGGCAGCGCGCACTTCGAGGTCGATGTATCCGTGAAGTAACCGAACCCTCGATCTCACCCTCATACCTACAGCGAGATATCCGCATGTATTGACCCAATAATGCCGGCGCTCCTATGGTCGCCCCAATCGACGGCACTGACCCTGCCGTCGTAGGATCCGGCGCCGGCCCACTCCGCGTCGCCGGTACCCCCATCTCATGCGAGATCCGCAGAAGGGACCGACATGACGCGTTCCGTCTCACCCCCGCGTTGGGCCGTCCGGACCGGCCTGGCCGGGCTCGCCGCCCTCGCCCTCGGCGCCGCCGCGCTGGCCAGCGTCGGCACCGCGCAGGCCGCCACGGGCAACCCGTACGCCCCGGCGTACGGCCACTCGTACCGGCACGGCGCGATCGCCACCCGCGAGGCGCACAACCGGATGAACTCGTACAAGGCGGCACACGCCAACGCCGTACAACCCGCGTCCGCGAACAACCTCAACTACGGCGGCGGGGTCGACGGGATCGGGGTCACCACCGGCAAGGA
>VAXX01000333.1 GCA_005885115.1 Actinomycetota bacterium
GGGCTACGGCTTCATCGCGGTCGACGGGGGGCAGGACGTGTTCGTCCACTTCTCTGCGATCGAGATGGACGGCTACAAGGCGCTCGAGGACGGGCAGCGCGTCGAGTTCGAAATCGCGCAGGGCCAGAAGGGCCCGCAGGCGGAGAAGGTACGCGTCGTCGCCTGAGTCTGTGTAGGCCGATCGGCCGGTCCAGACGTCTTCGCGGGGCATCGACTTCCACGGCACCGGTGGGGCGGTGCCCCGCATCGCAATCAGCCGGCCCATCGCGGCCTTCTTTCCCGGGCTCGCCTCCGAGCTTCACCGGATATACGACCGGGCCAGCGGCCCGACGGTGCGGCGGCTATCGCCCCGAAGTGCCCGATCTGCGGCAACAATCTCTCTTGCCAATTGTTGGCATGGTACCGACACCCACTGAGCCGGGGAGCCGCCTTGCACTCAATGGGCGAGAGTGCTAAACATGGGGTTGGCACTCGGGCTGTCTGAGTGCCAGAAGGTCGGGCGGTGGAGTTCCGGGGTTCCGGAGCTGGTCGTCGCGGGCTATCCGGCCCGGCCGAAGACCGTTGCGTAAGCAGTCGACGGGCCCGTTTCGCGGGTACGCCGGGATTGTCCAGGAGGACAACGCCGAATGGCCAAGATTATCGCGTTCGACGAGGAGGCGCGCCGCGGTCTCGAGCGGGGCATGAACATCCTCGCCGATGCCGTGAAGGTGACGCTGGGCCCCAAGGGCCGCAACGTCGTACTGGAGAAGAAGTGGGGCGCGCCCACCATCACCAACGACGGTGTGAGCATCGCCAAGGAGATCGAGCTCGAGGACCCGTACGAGAAGATCGGTGCCGAGCTGGTCAAGGAGGTCGCCAAGAAGACCGACGACGTGGCCGGTGACGGCACCACGACGGCGACCGTCCTGGCCCAGGCGCTGGTCCGCGAGGGCCTGCGCAACGTCGCGGCCGGGGCCAACCCGATCGCCCTCAAGCGGGGCATCGAGGCCGCCGTCGCGGCGGTCGCCGAGGAGCTCAGCAAGATCGCCAAGGACGTGGAGACCAAGGAGCAGATCGCCTCGACGGCGTCGATCTCCGCGGGCGACCCGACCGTTGGCGAGATCATCGCCGAGGCGATGGACAAGGTCGGCAAGGAAGGCGTCATCACCGTCGAGGAGAGCAACACCTTCGGGCTGGAGCTCGAGCTCACCGAGGGTATGCGCTTCGACAAGGGGTACATCTCCGGGTACTTCTGGACCGACCCGGAGCGGATGGAGGCCGTCCTCGACGACCCGTACATCCTGATCGTCAACAGCAAGATCTCCGCGGTGAAGGACCTGCTCCCGGTGCTGGAGAAGGTCATGCAGTCGGGCAAGCCGCTGCTGATCATCGCCGAGGACGTCGAGGGCGAGGCCCTGGCCACCCTGGTCGTCAACAAGGTCCGGGGCACCTTCAAGTCGGTCGCCGTCAAGGCGCCCGGCTTCGGTGACCGCCGCAAGGCCATGCTGGGCGACATCGCCATCCTCACCGGTGGCCAGGTCGTCTCCGAGGAGGTCGGGCTCAAGCTCGAGAACGTCACCCTCGACCTGCTCGGCCGCGCCCGCAAGGTGGTCGTCACGAAGGACGAGACCACCATCGTGGACGGTGCCGGCGACGCCGACGAGATCCAGGGCCGGGTCAACCAGATCCGGGCCGAGATCGACAAGAGCGACTCCGACTACGACCGCGAGAAGCTGCAGGAGCGGCTGGCCAAGCTGGCCGGCGGCGTGGCGGTCATCAAGGTCGGCGCGGCCACCGAGGTCGAGCTGAAGGAGCGCAAGCACCGCATCGAGGACGCCGTACGCAACGCGAAGGCGGCCGTCGAGGAGGGCATCGTCCCGGGTGGTGGCGTCGCGCTGGTACAGGCGGCGAAGTCGGCCTTCGACAAGCTGGACCTGTCGGCCGACGAGGCCACCGGGGCCAACATCGTCAAGGTGGCGCTGGACGCGCCGCTGCGGCAGATCGCCGTCAACGCCGGCCTCGAGGGCGGCGTCGTGGTGGAGAAGGTACGCACGCTGCCGCCGGGCCATGGCCTGGACGCCGCCACCGGGGAGTACGTCGACCTGTTGGCCGCCGGGATCATCGACCCGGCCAAGGTGACCCGTTCTGCGCTGCAGAACGCCGCCTCCATCGCCGCCCTGTTCCTGACCACCGAAGCCGTGGTCGCGGACAAGCCGGAGAAGGAGAAGGCCGGTGCCGGTGCGCCGGGCGGCGGGGACATGGACTTCTAGTCCGCTTCTCGAAAGGGCGGGTCGCGCGGTGCGCGGCCCGCCCTTTCGGCATGGCTCACCGGTTGGGTGGCTGGTTGCCCTTCTTGTTCTGCATCGACGTCGACTGCTGGGCGGCGGTCTTCGGCGTCGCCTTGGTACGCATGGCGGTCTGCCTGGCCTGACCGGTCTGCTCGCCGATCTGGGTCCCGCCCTCGGCGGAGATGTCGGTGTCGTAGTCCAGCCCCTGGTCCTCGGAGAGGTCGTCGATCTGGCTCTGTACCTCGTTCCGGAGGTTCCTGTCGGGTTGGTTCGATCGTGCCATTGGGGTCCTCCTTCCGGACGCCCCCCACGCTAGGGGCGGTACGACGGGCGCGCAGGCGTTCGGAGATACCTACCCGGCTGCCCGAATCCCTTACGCTGCCTGGGCCGCGTTCACCGCGGCATACGCGTCGACCAGCGCCGACCCGGTACCGCAGCCGTCCGTGACCGGATGCGCGGTCTGCACCAGCAGCGCCCGGGTCCGGGCGACATCGCCGACCAGGTGCGGGTTGGCCGCCCACATCAGCGCGACCAATCGACTCCGGGGGCGAGCAGCTCCGGCTTTCCGTTGCCACGACTGGAGAATCCGGCGGCTCTGCCGGCCCGGTCGACGGCGCCGACGCTGAGCGCCGACCGGTACGTGGCCGGCGGGTCGGTCACCGTGTCACACCGGGCGCCGGAGTTTCCCGCCGCCACGGTGACGACGATCCCGGCCGCGGTCAACGCGTCCACGGCCGGGTGCAACGCCTCCCGGTCACAGCCTTCGATCTCGGGGCAGCCCCACGAGTTCACCAGTACGTCGGCGGAGCGCTCCGGTCGCCCGTCCCGCAACGGATCCCCGCCGTACCGGAACGGGGCGAGCATGTACTGCAGGCAGTGCAGGTACCCGGCCGGGTTGCCGAGGTTGCGGGGCAGGTCCACGCAGCCGATCCAGCGGGCGCCGGGAGCGACGCCGATCCCGTTGCTCCCCACGGCACTGCCGAGGGTGTGGGTACCGTGGCCGCC
This sequence comes from Actinomycetota bacterium, assembly GCA_005885115.1. Lineage (GTDB taxonomy): Bacteria > Actinomycetota > Actinomycetes > Mycobacteriales > Micromonosporaceae > AC-43. The sequence goes on from VAXX01000333.1 coordinate 3,273, forward strand.
GTAGTCGGTCGGGGTACGGGTACCGCCGGCCGGGTCGTACCACGAGTCCGTACCGCTCCGGAAACCGTTGCGCAGAGCCGGATGTGAGCCGTCGATGCCGCTGTCCGAACTGCCGATCACGATGCCCTGGCCGGTGTCGCCGGTGGCCCATACCCGGTCCGCGCCGATGGCCGTGACGTTCCACTGTGGACGGCCGTCGACCGTCACGTGTCCGGTCAGCCGGGCCGGGGGCGACGGGATCGGGCGCAGGCGCGGGTTGAGCAGGACCCGGTCCACGTCCGCGCGGCTGGACAGCCAGACGCGTACCTCCGGCCCGCCCCATACTTCGAGCCCGTTGACCAGATAGAACGGGGTGTACGGCAGGTGCAGCCGGGACAGGTCGTGGCGCAGCGGAGCCTGGGTACGGTCAGCGGTGTCCACGAGCCGGTGGTACACCTCGGCCCGGCGGGCGTGGACGTCGGGCGGCAGGTTGCTCAGTGCCGCCCGGGCTTTCAGGACGACGAACAGGTCGTCGCCGTACAGGCCGGGGTGTCCGACGACGACATGGCAGAACGTCGAGGCGACGCCGAGCACCGAGGCGACCAGCCAGGCGACCGTACGCCGGGACAGCAGCCACAGCAACGGAAAGCACACCAGTGCCGCGACCGCCGACAGGAGCGCCGCCAGGAGCACCCACCGGGGCTCGTCGTCCAGCCCGAGCACAACCGTGGTCTGTACCGGCTCCACGAACGCCAGCGGCCCGAACGCAGCCAGTCCCACGAGGACAGCGGTACCCCGGGGCCCGGCGTACGGGACGGCGAACCCCAACAGCGGCACGGCGATCAGGGTCGCGACGTTTGTGCCGTCCAGGCCCGTACCCCCGGAAACGAGCGCCAGCACCACGACCGCGACCAGACCGCGCAGCAGCGGATGGCGCGGACCCGGAAAGTCCAGTAGCCGCGCGGCGAGCCAGCCGAGCGCGCCCGCGGCCGCGACGGCGGCCAGAGTTTCGGTCAGGCCGCCCAACGCGGTCAGGCACAGCCACGGGATGAGCGCGAGCAGGCCGCCGGCCAGCCCGGCGGACCCGCCGCCCGGCGCCGGTCGCCGCCCGAGCGTCAGCGCCGCCGCGAGGACCGCGACCGCCAGCAGGTACAGCGTGTTGTATTGCTCGGGGACCGCCCGGGCCAGCGCGAGGACACCCAACGCCAGTGCTGCCAACGCCCAGGCGCGTCCGGTGGCCCGGATCACCGGTGACC
>VAXX01000334.1 GCA_005885115.1 Actinomycetota bacterium
GCCTGCGCGGAGATCGCAGCGAGCAGCCCGAGTTCCTCGGGCGAGCGGGCACTGGCCAGTTCCTCCTGCGGCTCGACCCCGAGCCGGCGGACCACCGCGTTGGCGCTGCCGTTGAGTGCCCGGATCAGCCAGCCGAAGGTACGGGAGAACGCCCGCATCGGTCGCGCGGTCGCCCGGGCCAGCGGCATCGGCCGGGCCAGCGCCGCGTTCTTCGGTACCAGCTCGCCGAACAGCATCGAGATCAGCGTCGCGACGGCGAGGGCGAGCGCGTTGGCCGCCGCCTCGTTGTGCCGGGTCACCGGGGCGAGCAGCCGGGACAGGGCCGGTTCGGCGAGGTACCCGGTCAGCAGGGCCGCGATCGTGATGCCGAGCTGGGCGCCGGAGAGCTGGAAGGACAGTTCGCGCAGCGAGCGGCGGACGGTACGGGCCGTCCGGTCGCCGGCCTGGGCCCGCGCGTCGATGGCCGCCCGGTCCACGGTGACCAGCGAGAACTCGGCCGCGACGAAGAACGCGTTGGCCACGGTGAGCAGCGCGAACGCCACCAGGGGCAGCGCTGTGATCAGGACGTCGATGCTCTCATTCTGCCCGACCACCCCGGCGGTACGCCGGATGCGCGCTCACGCGAAGGCGAGCACCACCAGGGTCTGGTTGTGGAAGCCGTCGATCCCGCCGACCCGGGCGATCTCGCCGTAGGTGTAGAAGCCGGCGAAGGGCGTACCGTCGGCGACCCGCTCCAACCGGGCCGCCTCGTACCGGATCCCGTCGTCGCCGATCACCGCCCGGGTCGCCGCGCAGCTGAACGTCAGCATCCCGATCGGCGCCGCCCCGCCCAGGGCCGCCCGGGCATCGGCGCACGCGTGGTCGACGGCGCCGAGGATGGAGTCCCGGTCCCCCTCCAGGATCCAGGTCAGGTTGCCCTGGTCGATCGCGCTCCCGCCGCCGATGGACCGGCCTTCGACGTCGACCTCGGTACTGAGGTTGTGCGCCCGTACCCCGCTGCGCCGCTGTACCCCCAACGGGCGGGACAGCGCGAAGTCGACGAACGCGGCCGGGTCGGCGTACGCCTCGGGCGGCGCGCCGAGCCGGTCCAGGTACACGTCCATCGCGGGCCGGTCGTTGAGCGTGTGTACCCGCCCGTTGGCTCCGCTGGTGACCAGCATGGCCTCGCCGACCGGGCGCCATCCGTGGCGTACCGACACGGCCAGCGGAGCCTCCGAGGCGATCATCGCGGCGGCTACCGCGTCGGTGTGTACCTTGCCGTCGGCCATCAGGTACGTGCCGGTCATCCGCCAGCCGTCGCCGGCCGCGCCGCCGAACAGCGGGACGCTGGCGCCGAGCACCGAGTAGCAGCCGCGCAGGATCGCCTCCTGGTCGCGGATCAGCCCGTCGGTGAGCAGGAGCAGCACCTGGTAAGGGCCCTCGACGCCCTCCGCGGCGCGTACCGTCACCTCGGCCCCGGCCTCCCGCTGCCGGCCGGCCACGTGCTCGGCGACGGCGGTGCCGATGGAGAATCCGGGGCCGCCGATCGCCGCGACCGTCACCGAACCGTCCGACGGGCCACCGGGCGCGATCTCCCCGTGCGTCGTACACCCGATGACCGGTACCCCGCCGGCCACCTCGGCGATGCCCTCCTGTACCGCCGCCAGGTCATGGGTGATCGCCGCGAAGACCAGCAGCAGCTTGGCGTCGGGGCCGACGATCGCGGACCGGGCGGCCAGCGCCGCGGCCGCCCGCGAGTCGGCGCCCGCGCTGCGGCCCACCCCCATCCACCGTGCGCCACTGGTCATCGCGGCCTCTTTCCGACGTCAGTTTCCGGTCGTCAGCACCACCCGGAACCGGGCCGCGCCGCTGAGCATCCGCTCGTACCCCTCGGCCGCCCGCTCCAGCGGGACCGTCTCCACCATGGGGCGTACCCCGGTGAAGGCACTGAACGCAAGAGCCTGTTCGGAGTCGCGGGAGGTACCGGAGGCGTGACCGACGACGCTCTTGCTGCCGAAGATCAGTTGGAGCGGCGAGATCTGCATCGGGTCGGCCGGCGCGCCCGCGACGATGAGCTGCCCACGGGCGGCCAGACCGTCGACCGCCACCGCGATCGCCGCCGAATCCGTCGCGGTG
>VAXX01000335.1 GCA_005885115.1 Actinomycetota bacterium
CGGCCGAGATCGTGCCGTACGCGCTGGGCGAGAAGTCCCGCCGGGAACGGGCGACCGACACCGGACCGGCGCTGACGGCCCGGGAACGGCAGATCGCGGTACTGGTCGCCGGTGGGCTGTCCAACCGGCAGATCGCCAGCAAACTGGTGATCTCGCAACGCACCGCGGAGACCCACATCGAGCACGTGCTACGGAAGCTGAACTTCACCTCGCGGGCCCAGATCGCCGCCTGGGCCGCGACGGCTCCGGACGGTCAGCGGGACCGGTAGCGGTGTTCGGGACGGCCGGTGGCGCCGTACCGGAGCAGGATCTCGACCGTGCCCTGCTGCGCGAGGTGGGCCAGGTACCGCTGGGCGGTGGGGCGGCTGATCCCGATCTCGGTAGCCAGTTCGGCGGCGGAGATGTCCGGCGCCGACGCCCGTACGGCGGCGCGGACCAGCGCCATCGTCGCCGCCGAGTATCCCTTGCCGACGCTTCGACCGGTGCGCAGCAACCCGTACAGGGTGTCCACGTCGTCCTGGTCGGCCTCGGCGTCCAGGGTACCGAGACGGCTGCGCAGATCCCGGTACGCGCCCAGCCGCTCGGCGAGGCGGCTGAACCCGAACGGCTTCACCAGATAGTGCACCGCGCCCAGGCGCATCGCCGTGCGTACGCTCGCCAGGTCCCGGGCGGCGGTGATGACGATGACGTCCGGGCGCGGACCATCCATGGTGAGCATCCGGCGCATCAGGTCCAGGCCGTGCTCGTCGGGCAGGTACAGGTCGAGCAGCAACAGGTCGCATCCCTTGGTACGTAAGGCGTCCCACGCCGCGCTCGCGGTGTGCGCCGTGCCGGCGACCCGGAACCCGGCGACGCGCTGCACGTACCCGGCGTGGATCGCGGCGACCCGGTAGTCGTCGTCCACCACAAGGACATCGATCACCGCGACCCTCCTACGGGTTCCCGGCTGGCCAGCGGGAGCACGACGGTGAACACCCCGCCGGGCCCGTCCCCGACGTGGACCTCGCCGCCGAGCCGTTGGACGAGCCGGCGTACCAACGCCAGCCCGAGACCACGGCGCAGCCCTCCGCGCGGTGGCTTGGTGCTGAAGCCGTCCCGGAACACCTCGTCGGTACGATCGGGCGGGATGCCGGTACCGCTGTCCCTGACCTCGATGCGGATACCGTCCTCGTCCTGGCGGATGTCCACCACGACGCGGCCCGGCGGCGGACCGCCGGCCGCCGCGTCGATCGCGTTGTCCACCAGGTTGCCCACGACGGTCACCAGCTCCGGCCCGCGCCCGTGGGTATCGGCGAGCCACGAGTCGTCGGTGAGCACCAGCTCGACGCCGCGCTCGCCGGCCACGGTCGCCTTGGCCAGGAACAGGCCGGCGACGAGCGGGCTGGCGATCCGTTCCCGTACCGACTCCAGCAGCATCGCCTGCGTGCCCTCGGTACCGGCGATGAAGTTCAACGCCTCGGGCACGTCGCCCAGCTCCAGCAGCCCGGTCAGGGTGTGCATCCGGTTGGAGAACTCGTGTCCCTGCGCGCGCAGCGCGTCGGTGAGCGCGCGGACGTTGTCCAGCTCGCGCAGCAGCCCCTCGGTCTGGGTCCGGTCCCGCAGGGTGACCACCGCGCCGGTGTCCCGCCCGCCCAGGTGTACCGGCATCCGGTTGACCTCAAGGCAGTGCTCGTCGGTCAGCACGATCTGGTCGGTGCCCGCGGCGGCGCCGGACAGGACATCGCGCAGCCGGCCCTCGGGGACGAACTCGGCCAGCCGCAGGCCGATCAGCCCGGTACCAAGGCGCAGCAGCCGGCGTGCCTCGTCGTTGACCAGCGTCACCCGTCCGGTGCCGTCGAACGTGATCACCCCTTCCCGGACCCCGTGCAGCATCGCCTCCCGTTCGGAGAGCAGGCCGGCGATCTCGTCCAGTTCCAGCCCGAAGGTGGTGCGCTTGAGCCGCCGCGCGAGCAGGTACGCGGCGGCGACCCCGAGGGCCAGGGCGAGCGCGGCGTACCACGCGAAGCTCGGCAGGTCGGTGCGGAGCTGGCTGTCCACGTCGTTCTCCAGGAAGCCGACCGACACCTCGCCGACAATGGTCCCGCTCGGGCCGCGCAGCGGCGCCTTGCCGTTGGCCGACGTGCCGAGGCTGCCCGGGTCGATTCCGGTGTGGCCCTTGCCGTCCAGGGCGACCACCGGCTCCTCGATCCGTTGGCCGATCAGCGCGGGGTTGGGGTGGGAGTGGCGGATCCCGGACCGGTCGATGACCACGACGTAGAGGGCGCCGGAGTCGTGGCGGACCTGCTCGGCGATCGTCTGTACGGCGTCGCCCCCGTCGCCGTACTCCATCGCCTGGCGGATC
>VAXX01000171.1 GCA_005885115.1 Actinomycetota bacterium
CGGTGCGCTGGCAGGCATCGATACGCTTTCCCCATGCACCCGCCGTACGCCTGGCAGCGCACCACCCGTGTCCAGCACTCCCACTGCTCGTACTGCGGCACCGCGTACCCGCCCGACGCCGGTTGGCCCCGTACCTGTCCCGGCTGCACCGAGATCACCTGGCACAACCCGCTGCCGGTGGCGATGGTGCTGCTCCCGGTGCGTACGCCCGACGGACCGGGGATCGTGGTGATCCGGCGGGACATCGAGCCGGCCCGGGGCGAGCTGGCCCTGCCCGGCGGGTTCATCGAGACCGGCGAGACCTGGCAGGAGGCGGCCGTACGCGAACTGCGTGAGGAGACCGGCCTGCCCGCCGACCCCGGCGAGGTACGGCTTTTCGACGTGGTGAGCGCCGCCCGGGTGATCAACATCGTCGCCCTGTTGCCCCCTCGGGATGCCGCCGACCTGCCGCCCAGCGCGCCGACCGACGAGGTCAGCGAGTGGCTGGTGGTCACCCGACCGATCCCGTTGGCCTTCCCGACCGCGACCCACGCGGTGACCCGCTACTTCGCCTCGGCCTGACGACCGAGCCTGCGAAGCGATCAGGTCATCTGGAGCCATTCCACGGACTGGCGGGTGATTTCAGCGACGAGGTCGTAATCCTTGTCGAAATGCAGCACGGTAAGTCCAGCCCGCTCCGCAATGGCGGCGATGAGGAGAACCGGGATGGAGGGTGCCCGATGCCTGCCCTGGTCGGCGAGGAGCAACTGGACTTCGATGGCCCGCTGCTCCATCGCGGGGGTGAGAAACTCGACTGGCATCAACGACAGTGGAGGACGGCGACCCGACTCTCGAAGATCACCTCCCGATCGTGCTGAGAACCCGACTTCGAGGAGGGTCACCGTCGCGATACGGACCAGCCCGCGGCCGATCCGCTCGGCCCACTCCGCGGCATCGGGACTTGCGGCCAGACGTACCAGCGCCGACCTGTCGATGAGCCATCTGGTCACTGCCATGCCTGACGCATCACATCTTCATCGGCGAGGTCAGCGAAGACTCTCTCAAAGTGCGCCAAGTCATCGACGGTGACCGTGCCGCCGCCCCCGGACACGGCGACGTGTGCCAGCGTTCGGCGGAGATATTCGCTACGGGACAGTCCCAGACGGCCGGCATCAGCATCGATCGCCGCAACGATATCGTCGGGTACATCCCGAATCAGCAGATCAGTCATGGCAACTCCCTGGACGATATCTAACGATATCACGGGCAGCTCATTTCGCGTCGGCGTAGCAGTCGACGATCGAGATCCCGAGCGGGAACCGCACCGGCGTGTCGCCGAACAGTAGCCGCCGGGTCCGCTCACCCGCCGACTCGATAAGCGCGGCGACCTCGGCGGCCTGCTCGACCGGCGCGTGCACGATCACCTCGTCGTGCTGGAAGAACACCAGGTGCGCGCCGGTTCCCGCGAGGTCCGTGCGCAGCAGCGCGAGCAGGACCAGGGCCCACTCGGCGGCGGTGGCCTGGATGACGAAGTTGCGCGTGAACCTGCCCCGGGCCCGGGCGACCGCTTGCGGTCGCGCGCCGACCGTCGGTCCAGGCGCCTCCGGGAACACAGTGGCGCCGGGACCGGTGTACCCGCCTCACCGGTACGGGCGGCCTCCTCGACGTACGCGTACGCGGTCGGGTACGAGTGGCGCAGCGTCGCCAGTGCCGGGGCCGCCTGCCCGCCGACCTGCCCGTACATCGCGCCCAGCAGGGCCACCTTGGCGGTGGCCCGGTCACCGGCGAAGGACTCGGCGGCGAGGGCGGCGTACATGTCCCCGGCCCCGGCGGCGCGGACCATCCGCGGGTCACCGGAGACCGCGGCCAGGATCCGGGGTTCGAGCTGTCCGGCGTCGGCGACGACCAGCGTCCAGCCCGGATCGGCCCGTACGGCCTTGCGGACCACCTTGGGGATCTGCAGCGCTCCCCCGCCCCGGGTCGCCCACCGCCCCGACACCACCCCGGCCGGTATCCACTCCGGGTGGAACCGTCCGTCCCGTACCCACTGCTGGCGCCAGGTCCAGCCGTGGGCCGTTCAGATCCGGTACAGCTCCTTGTACTCCAGCAGCAGCGGTACCGCCGGGTGGTCCACCCCGCGCAGCACCCACGCCCGGGTCGAGGGCAGCGAGATCCCGTCCCGTTGGAAGGCGCGCAGTATCTCGGCCGGCGACTCGGGATGGATCCGCTGGCCGCCGAACGCCTCGGCGATCCGCCCGGCCAGCTCGGCCAGCCGCCGGGGCGGGCCGCCCACCGGGGACGGCTCGCCGAGCAGGTCGACCAGCAGCTCGTCGTGGACGTCGGCGCGCCAGGGCAGCCCGTCGACGCCCATCTCGGCGGCGACCAGGGCGCCAGCGGACTCGGCGGCCACCAGGAGCCGGAACCGCGCCGGGTGCGGGACGGTGTCGATGCGGGCCTGCTGGTCGGCGTACACCCGGATCAGCGCCTGGAGCGGATCGAACCCGGCGGCGGCCGGCGGCGCGAGGTCGAACAGTTCGCCCTGCCCGTTGCCCGGTGGGACCGCCGCCCGGGGTGGCGGGTCGGGCGGGACCGGCGCCCCGGCCAGCCGGGCCCAGCCGGCGGCCAGCGACCGCGGCTGCCCCCACCGCCCCTCCGCGCCCAGCAGCAGCGCCTCGGTCAGCTCCAGGTCGTAGCAGCGCTCGACGCGGATGCCCGCGCGCAGCAGGTGCGGGTAGACCTCGGCGGTCGCCGGCCACAACCAGCGGACCGGCCCCGGCGACCGGGCGGCCGAGGCGAGGTCCGGGAACTCCTCCACCGGGCCCAGCGGCTGCCCGCCGTCCCCGACCCGCTGCCGGCGCGCACCCTGGGCTGACCCCGGGTCGGTAGCGGTGAGCGCGAGCACACCACCATTCAACCCGGAGCCACCGACAGAATTACTTGGTGATGCTGCCGGTCAGGCCGGCCTGCACCTGGCGCTGGAACACGATGTAGACCACGAGCACGGGCAGCATGGCCATGGCCACCCCGGCGAACAGCCCCGACCAGTCCGATTTGTACCCCTGGTTGACCGACAGTTCGATCAGGCCCTGGGTGATCACCGCGTGCTTCTCCTGGCCGGGCGGCGGCTGCATGAGCAGCGTCGGGAAGTACCACTGGTTCCACTGCCCGAGCACGTTGAAGATCCCGATGCTGATCAGGCCCGGCCGCGCCATCGGCAGCATGACGCGGAAGAACGTCTGGGTATGCGAGGCCCCGTCGACCAGCGCCGCCTCGGCCACGGTGTTGGGCAGGGTCTTGAAGAACGAGTGCATGAAGAAGACGGTGAACGACAGCGACCACGCGACGTACACCAGGACCAGCATGGGCAACTGGTTCGGACCCAGCGGCGGGAACAGGATGCCGTTGTTCGTGACGCCCTTGAACAGCGGGATGGCCGCGAAGTAGATCGGCAGGGTCAGGCCGGCCAGGAACAGGTAGTAGATCACCCGGTTGCCCCAGAACTCGTACCGGGCCAGCACGTACGCCGCCATCGAGCCGAACAGCATGGTCAGGAAGACGCCGGCGCCCACGATGATCACGGTGTTCAGGAAGTACTCGCCGAGATGGCCCTTGACCCAGGCGCGCGCGAAGTTGTCCCAGTGCAGCGCGTTCGGGATCAGGGACAGCGGGTCCTTGATGATCTGGGCGTCGTCCTTGAACGACGACATCACCACCCAGAGCATCGGGTAGACCACCATCAACGCCCAGATCAGCAGGAAGGCATGGGAGAAGCCGCTGAAGGCGGCATCCCCGGCCCGGTTGGTACGGGTGGCCCGCGACCCGGTACGGGGCAGCCGTGTCGACTCGGTGCCCACTGCGCCGGTCGGCGGGGTTTGACTGGTCACCGCCATCGCGGCCTCCTCAGAACTCGATCCGCTCGCGGCGGGTGATCCGCAGTTGTACCGCGGCCAGCAGAAGCGCGAAGACGGCCAGGGCCACGCCCATGGCACAGGCGTAGCCGAACTCGCCCTTGCTGAACGCGGTGAAGTTGAGCACCGACGCGAAGATCTCGCTGGTGTGGTTCGGCCCGCCCTGGCTGGGCGTCATGACGTAGACCAGCGCGTACATGTCCAGCGCGATGAAGCCCAGGTACACCCAGGCCACCGAGACGGTGTCGCGCAGCAGGGGCAGGGTCACCCGGAAGAAGGTGTGGATCGGTCCGGCGCCGTCCAGCAGGGCCGCCTCGAAGATGTCCTTGGGGATCGACTGCATGGCCGCCGAGAACAGCACCATGTAGAAACCCACGCCGCCCCAGATCGCGATCAGCAGCAGCCACCACAGCACCGCGGGTATCCCCAGGAAGGGCTGCGGATCGGCGGTGAACGTGACCGGGTTCTGCGGATCGACGATGCCGAGCTTGATGAGCAGGTTGTTGATCAGGCCCTGCCCGTCGCCCCGGTAGATCTGTTGCCACATCACGGCGATGACGACCAGCGACAGCACCTGGGGGAAGAAGAAGATGACCTTGTAGAGGCACGACCCCCAGACACCCTGCACGCCGGCCCTGTTCCCCCGTCCGCCCACGTTGAGCAGGAACGCGAAGAACAGGGCCAGCGCGATGGTGAGCAACGGCACGGTAATGAGGAAGAACACGTTGTGCCAGAAGGCGGTCTGGAACAGTTCGTCCTTGACGAGCCTGCTGTAGTTGCCCAGACCCACGAAGCCCGGCGGGCGGTCGGAGTATCCACCCCAGTCCGTGAACGAGTACCCCGCCGCCTGGGCGAAGGGCCAGATCACGTAGTAGAGGTACAGGATCACCGGTATCGCCAGGAACCCCGTGACAAAGCGTGCCTTACCGTGCCGCATGATTGGCCTACCCTGCTAGCTGGACCGGGTCTGCTTCTTGACGGAGGAGTCGGCGGCGATCTTGTCCGCCATCGCCTGCATCTTGTCGATGAAGCCCTGCGCCGTGAGCCGGCCGGCCATCAGCTCCTCCGACTGGTTCTGGCTCTCCTTGTCGAAGTCCGCGTAGTAGTCCGGGAACCGCCACGAGATGAGGTCCTTCGGCGCGTTCTTCATCAGGGTGTTGGCACTGGCCAGGGTCTCGTCCGAGACCTTGTCGCCGGAGCCCTTGCGGGAGGACAGCGAGTCGGTCAACGAGGCGAACTGGCCGGCACCCTCGACGGAGAGCATGGCCCGCAGGAACTCCTTGGCGCCGGCCGCGTTCGGTGCCTTGGCCGGGACCACCCAGTCCTCGCCGGCGCCGGCGAACACGTCGTTCGGCGCCTTGTCGGCCGAGCTCACGCTCCAGTAGTCGGAGAGCGTCAGCTTGAAGTTGGCCGGCAGGGTCTTGGCCATCTCGTTCTTGTACCAGGTGCCGAGCTGGATGAACGCCGCCTTGTGGTCCAGGTGCGCCTGCTGCGACTGGGTGTGGTCGAAGAAGCCGGGCAGGATCAGCTTGTCCTTCACGATCTTCTCGATCGCGCTGACGGCCGCGAGCACACCGTCGGCCTTCCACGCGTTGGGCTTCAGGTTGTCGATGTCGATCGCCGCCTGCTTGCCCGCCGACTTCCAGATCGTGGCCAGGATGTGCCAGCGCGGGTAGTACCCGTGCTTGTTGTCGACCACGAACGGCGCCATGCCGGCCGCCTGGATCTTCGGCGCGAGGGCGAAGAAGTCGTCGAAGGTCTTCGGCGCCTGCCAGCCCTTCTGCTCGAACAGCGCCGCGTCGTACCACATGCCCCACACGGTGTACGCGTACTTGAGCGTGTAGAACTTGCCGTTGTACGTACCGTCGTTGACGGTGCCCGGCAGCAGCGAGTCCCGGACCGTACCCGAGCCCTCCCAGGTGGGAGCGTCGAGCAGGTCGGTCAGGTCGAGAATGGCGTTCTCGTTGACCAGGACGTCGGTGGACATGGCGTCCGCGCCGGAGTTGTTGATCAGGTCACTCGGCGTGGTCGAGAACTTGGGCTGCTCCTCGGTCTTGATCTTCTGGGTCTTGCCCAGGTTGACCGTGACCTTGCCGTGTTTGGTGGTGAAGATGCCCTTGTCCTTCTCGGCGTACTCCGTGCCGAGACCGCCGTCGAAGACGACGACGTTGACGGTGCTGCTGTCGGCGACGCCGAACGGGTTGTCGGCGCCCTTGGCGCCACCCGCGGTGGAGCTGCTCGGGGTGCTACTGGCGCAGCCCGCGAGCGCGCCCGCGGCCGGTACCGCCATCAGACCGGCGGCCGCCGCGGCACGCAAGACGTTCCGCCGGCTCAGGTCCGACGGGGTGTCTGGAGAATTCGACATTCTGTCTCCTCGGATATCGGGTCAGGCGGTGTGCCGGACAAGCCCGGCGTACCGCGACTCGAGGGGGTGATTGTGCGCGTCCCCGCCGGGGACGTTCGCGGACCGGCCAACGATGCGGACCGGGACCGCGACCTCGATGCGTCGTACGACCTCGGCCGCCACCGGTCGCGCGGACCGCGCGCCGGGGACTGAGGAGACCGCACAGACCAAGCCGCCCGGTTGCAGCGGCGGCAATGTGTCGGCGTGCCTGTTGTCGGTGTTCGGCACCTCCCGCGGTACGTCGTCGATGTGCCCGACGTACCGCGGCGAGATCGTGATGGCGGTCATTCGACCCCCTCGCGCTGGGGGGTCCAGTGCCCGGCGACCGCGCGCGCGGTGGCCTGTAACGCCGCGTGCGCCCGGTCGTGGGTACGCTGCGCGACCGCGATGTACAGCAGCTCGAGGACGAGCAGCTGGGGATGGCGCCCGGACAGGGCGTCCGGGCGGAACGTGGTGGCCTGCATAGCGTGCAGCAGCACGATGTCGGCCACCTCGGCCAGCGGCGAGCGCGGGAAGCTGGTCAACGCGATGGTGGTCGCGCCGCTGCTGCCCGCCTCGGCGAGCATCTCGATGGTCTCCCGGGTCTGGCCCGAGTGCGATACCCCGAGCGCCACGTCGCCGGGGCGCAGCAGGGCGGCGCTGGCCAGTCCGTTGTGCACGTCCGTCCAGGACCAGGCGGCCAGCCCGATCCGGTGCAGGCACAGTTGCATCTCCGCGCCGACCAGGGCACTGCCGCTGATCCCGTAGATGTCCACCCGGCGCGAGGCGGTGATGGCGTCGGCCGCCCGGGCGACCGCCTTGAGGTCCAGCAGGGCCGAGGTGTCGCCCAGCGCCCGGGAGTCGGCCGCCATGATCTGGTGGAGCACCCGTTCCAGCGAGTCCTCGGGCTGGATCTCCCGGCCGATGTCCACGGCCCAACCGGCCTGCCGGGCCGCCCGGCCGGTCTCGCCGGCGATCCCGAGCCGCAGTTCGGCGTACCCCTCGAAGCCCAGGGCGCGGCAGAACCGGGTCACCGTCGCGGGTGAGGTGCCGCTGCGTTCGGCCAGCTCGACGATGGTCGCTCGGGCCGCCGCCGCCGGATCGCCCAGGACCTGCTCGGCCACCCGCCGCAGCGCCCCGGTGAACTCCGGAAGCCCGGCCCGGACGCGGACCAGCACACCGTCGGCCACGTTGGTAGCCAGTTCGGGCTGGGTCATCGGGACGGCCTCGCGATCGGGAAGGTTTGTTAACCGTTAGTGGTAAAACTTCTTACTACCATGCCCCTGGTGTCAAGTCTGTGAGAGAAGTTTTCAGAACCGTTACTTACCGATCCGATGAATCACGGCTTAGCTCCCAGAACGCGACGGCTGCCGCCGCGGCGACGTTCAGCGAGTCCACCCCGCGGTGCATCGGAATCACGACCCGGCGGTCGCTGGCGGCCAGCGCCGCGCGGGACAGGCCGGCGCCCTCCGCCCCGAGCAGCAGCGCCGGCCGGTGCCGGTCCGCCGGGGGCAACTGCTGGATCGGCAGCGCGTCCGCCGCCGGGGTCAGGGCGAGCAGACGAAAACCGTTGTCGCGTACCGTGTCCAGCGCGTCCGGCCACGGGTCCAGCCGGGCGTACGGGACGGCGAAGACCTCCCCCATGCTCACCCGTACGCTGCGCCGGTACAACGGGTCCGCGCACGACGGGGACAGCAGTACGGCGTCCATGCCCAGGGCCGCCGCGCCCCGGAACACCGCACCGATGTTGGTGTGGTTGTTGACGTCCTCGAGAATCACCACCCGGGTCGCCCCGGCCAAGACGTCCGACAGGACCGGCAGCGGCCGGCGGTGGAACGAGGCCAGGATGCCCCGGTGGACGTGGAACCCGGTCAGCGCCTCCAGGACGGGCGGGGCGGCGGCGTACACCGGCGCGTCGACCTCGGGGAGCTGCCCGACCCGCTTGGCGTCCACGAGTACCGAGCGCGGCCGGTACCCGGCCCGCAGCGCCCGGCCCAGGACCAGCTCACCTTCGGCGATGAACAGCCCGTGCGGCGGCTCCCAGCGGGTACGCAGCTCCAGGTCGGTCAGCGCGCGGTAGTCGGCGACCCGCTCGTCGGCGGGGTCGGTGATCGGGACGGCGTCGGGCACCCGGACATTGTGACCGGGTGCCCGACGGGTACCGCCTACGCCTCGTCGGCCTGGTCCACCCGGTCCATGTTGGTGCTGTACCCCGAGCTGTACGAGGAGTGCGACGTGGGCAGACCGCGTACCGCCTCCTTCTCGGTCTCCGCCGCGACCGCCTGCGCCTCGGCCAGCGCCTGGTCCAGTGCGGCCTGGTTGGACTGCTCCACCACGGGCTCGGTGGTGATCGGCCCGCCGGTCTCCGGCAGCAGCCCGCCCAGCGCGCCGCTGATGCCCTCCAGGGCCTTGGTCAGCTCGGCCGGGATGATCCACACCTTGTTCGACGGACCGGCGGCGATCTGCGGCAGCGCCTGCAGGTACTGGTAGGCCAGCACCTTGGAGTCGGGGTTGGCCGCGTGTACCGCGTTGAACACCGTCTGGATCGCCTTCGCCTGGCCCTCGGCCTGCAGGATGCGGGCCTCCCGCTCGCCCTGCGCCCGCAGGATCGCGCCCTGGCGGTCACCGTCGGCGGTGAGGATCTGCGACTGCTTGATGCCCTCGGCGTTGAGGATGGCCGCGCGGCGGTCCCGCTCGGCGCGCATCTGCTTCTCCATCGAGTCGCGGATCGACGGCGGTGGCTCGATCGCCTTGATCTCCACCCGGGTCACCTTGATGCCCCACCGGCCGGTGGTCTCGTCCAGGACCCCGGACAGGTGCCGGTTGATCTCGTCGCGGCTGGTCAGCGCCTTCTCCAGGTCCATCGACCCGATCACGTTACGCAGGGT
>VAXX01000126.1 GCA_005885115.1 Actinomycetota bacterium
TCACCGTCGTCCCGACGAAGACCGTGCCGAGCAGCACCGGCCCGAGCACGACCGCCAGAAACGCCAGCGTGAGCCGAGCCCGCAGCGTCACGGTCCCCCCTTGTCCTGCGATACTTGGCGCACCGTGTCTGACCTTTCTCTGCGATCAAAAGCCGCGGTGCGCGCGGAGCTGCTCGCCGTGCGCCGGTCGCGCACCGACCGGGCGGCGGCTGATGCGGCGGTACGGGCGGCCCTCGCGCTCCTGGCTGCCGACCTCGGTACGGTCGCCGGTTACGTCCCGTTGCCCAACGAGCCCGGCGGCGCGCTGTTACCGGGCCTGCTCGCCTCGGCGTGTCGGCGGCTGCTGCTGCCCGTGGTACGCCCGGACCGCGACCTGGACTGGGCGGTCTACGACGGCACGTTGGCGCCGGCCGGGTACGGGCTGTCCGAACCGCCCGGACCCCGGCTCGGACCGGCCGCGATCACCGAGGCCGAGCTGGTCGTGGTACCGGCGGTGGCGGTGGACCGGTCCGGGGTACGGCTGGGCCGCGGCGGCGGCTCGTACGACCGGGCGCTGGCCCGGGTCGGCCCCGGTACCCTGCTCGTCGCCGTCCTGTACCCCGGCGAGCTGGTGGACCGGCTGCCCGCCGAGCACCACGATGTCCGGGTCCACGCCGTCGTCACCCCCGACGGCCTGACCCGCCTCTGACCGGGCGGCCGCCGGACGGTGGAGTAGACGAAACCGCCTCTCATGACGCACTATTGGCACTCGGAGAGTGCGAGTGCCAGGAGGGAAACGTGCCGACGTACCAGTACGCGTGCACCGCGTGCGGGCACCAGCTCGAGGCGGTGCAGTCCTTCGCCGACGAGCCGCTCACCGAGTGCCCGGCCTGCGAGGGCCGGCTGCGCAAGCTGTTCTCGTCGGTCGGGGTCGTGTTCAAGGGCTCCGGTTTCTACCGGACGGATTCGCGTAGTGCGACTTCGGACACACCGAAGAAGGACAGCGCGCCCGCGAAGGAGAGCGCTCCGGCCAAGGAGACCAGCACTTCCACCGCCAAGACCGAAGCCGCCCCGGCCGCGAGCTGATGTCCCCTAAGGGGGATTTGTTATAGCGCCGTGAGAAAGTTACCGGCTTGAATGACTCCGGAATAGTTGATCACGAACCCCGGAGTGATCCCATGCCGACTCGACGCCAACTCCTGAAGGCCACCACCGTCGGGGGCGCCGCGCTGCTGGTTCCCACGGCGTACCTCGTCCGGACCCCCGCGTACGCCGACCCGGTCCCCGGCGGCACGCTCGACCCGAAGACGATCACCAAGTACGCCACCCCGCTGTACGTACCGCCGGCCCTGGCCGCCCGGCCCGGACCCGGTGGCGTGGACGCGTACGAGATCGCGGTGCGCCAGGTCAACCAGCGGGTGCTCCCACCCGGCCACCCGACCACCCGGGTGTTCGCGTTCGGTGCACTGAGCGGCGGTGCCGGCTTCCACTGGCCCGGCCCGACCATCGAGGCGCGGGTCGGCCGGCCGGTACAGGTCCGCTGGGCCAACCAGCTCATGACGCCCTCCGGGCACTTCCTGCCGCACCTGCTGCCGGTCGATCCCACGCTGCACTGGGCCAACCCGCCGGGCGGGATCCACGGGCGGGACATGCGGCCGGAGTTCAAGAAGACCCCGGGGCCGTACCGGGGGCCGGTACCCCTGGTCGTCCACCTGCACGGCGCGCACGTGACGCAGGACAGCGACGGGTACCCGGAGGCGTGGTACCTGCCGCCGGCGCGGGACATCCCGGCCGGGTACGCCCGGGTCGGCTCGTTCTACGACCGGTTCAAGGCCGAAGCCGTCGCCCGTACCCACGTGGACTGGCCGACCGGCAGCGCGGTCTTCCGGTACCCGAACGACCAGCGGGCCACCGCGCTCTGGTACCACAGCCACGACCTCGGGATGACCCGGGTCAACATCCAGGCCGGCCTGGCCGGCATGTACCTGCTGCGGGGCGGCCCGGCCGACCTGCCGCCGGGCGTCCTGCCCGGCCCCGCGCACTACGAGATCCCGCTCGTGGTCCAGGACCGCTCGTTCAACACCGACGGCTCGCTGTTCTTCCCGGCAAGCCGGGGCTTCTTCGGTGACGTACCGCCGCAGGGCCCGTTCATCCCGAAGACCGACGTGTCCCCGATCTGGAACCCGGAGTTCTTCGGCAACACCATGGTGGTCAACGGCAACACCTGGCCACAGCTTGAGGTCGAGCCGCGCCGGTACCGGTTCCGGGTACTGAACGGGTGCAACGCCCGTACGCTGTTCCTCAAGATCGCGACGAACCCGCTCGCGCCCCGGCCGGCCACCGCCGCGCTGCCGATCTGGGTGATCGGCTCGGACGGCGGCTTCCTGCCCGCGCCGGTGTCGCTGGACTCGGTACGGCTGGGCCCGGCCGAGCGGTACGACGTGATCGTGGACTTCAGCAAGGTACCGGTCGGCACCGCCCTGTACCTGATCAACGAGGGCCCGGACGAGCCGTTCGGCGACCCCGGGTTCGAGCCCGCCGACCCCGGTACCACCGGGCAGGTCATGAAGTTCGTGGTGACCGCGCTCCGGTCGGCGGACCGCAGCGTCCCGCCGGCCCTGCTGCACCTACCGCCGCGGCCCGGGCTCGGCGACCCGGTCCGCACCCGCCAGTTGTCCCTCAACGAGCTGGACTCCGGTA
>VAXX01000127.1 GCA_005885115.1 Actinomycetota bacterium
GTACCGGGCGATCGCGTCGAGTACCTGCTCCCGGCTGACCGGGTCGAGGTTGTTGGTCGGCTCGTCCAGCAGCAGCACGTTGGCCCCGGAACAGACCAGCGTCGCCAGCGCCAGCCGGGTCTTCTCGCCACCGGAGAGCACCCCGGCCGGCTTGTTCACGTCGTCCCCCGAGAACAGGAACGCGCCGAGTATCTTCCGCAGCTCGGTGTCGGTCTGTTCGGCACCGGCGCTGCGCATGTGCTCCAGGATCGTCCGGTCCACGTCCAGCGTCTCGTGCTCCTGCGCGTAGTACCCGAGCCGCAGCCCGTGCCCGGCGACGACCTCACCGGTGTCCGGTTCCAGCAGGCCGCCGAGGACCCGCAGCAGCGTGGTCTTGCCGGCGCCGTTGAGCCCGAGAATGGCGACCCGGGAACCCTTGTCCACCGCGACGTCCACGTCGCAGAAGATCTCCAGCGACCCGTACGACTTGGACAGCCCCCGCGCCGTCAACGGCGTCTTCCCGCACGGCGCCGGGGTCGGGAAGCGTACCTTCGCCACCTTGTCCCCGACCCGCTCCTCCTCCAGCCCCGACAGCAGCTTCTCCGCGCGGCGGGCCATGTTCTGCGCGGCGACCGTCTTGGTGGCCTTGGCGCGCATCTTGTCCGCCTGCGCCAGCAGCGCACCGGCCTTCTTCTCCGCGTTGGCGCGCTCCCGGTGCCGGCGGCGCTCGTCGGTTTCGCGCTGTTGCAGGTACAGCTTCCAGCCGACGTTGTACCCGTCCACGACGGCGCGGTTGGCGTCGAGGTACCAGACCTTGTTGACCACCGCGTCGAGCAGGTTGACGTCGTGCGAGATGACGATCAGGCCGCCCTTGTGGCCGGCGAGGAACCCGCGCAGCCAGGTGATGGAGTCGGCGTCGAGATGGTTGGTCGGCTCGTCCAGCAGCAGGGTGCCGCCGCCGGTCTCGGCCGCGTCGCGGAACAGGATCCGGGCCAGCTCGATCCGCCGGCGCTGACCGCCGGAGAGGGTACCGAGCTGCTGCGCGAGCACCCGGTCGGGCAGCCCCAGGTTGGCGCAGATCCGGGCGGCTTCGGCCTCGGCGGCGTACCCACCGAGCCCGGCGAACTGGTCCTCCAGCGCGCCGTAGCGGCGTACCGTCTTCTCGTCCGCGTCCTCCGCGAGCGCCACCTCCAGCTTGGCCATCTCGGACAGCAGCGCGTCCAGCCCGCGCGCGGACAGGACCCGGTCCCGGGCGGTGACGTCGAGGTCGCCGGTACGCGGATCCTGCGGCAGGTAGCCCACCGGCCCGCGCCGCTCGATCTGCCCGGCGAACGGCAGGGTCTCTCCGGCCAGCACCTTCAACGTGGTGGTCTTGCCCGCGCCGTTGCGCCCGACCAGGCCGATCCGGTCACCCGGCTGGACCCGCAGGTTGGCCTCGGACAGCAGGATCCGCGCGCCAGCGCGCAGTTCCAGGCCGGTTGCGGAGATCATCGGACAGGCTGCCTTTCGGATCGTCGGGACGGGCCACTCACGCGGGGCGGTCAGTCCACAGAAAGCAGCACGTCCGCCATTCTACCGGGTCGGCCGTGGTCGGCGATTACCGCCGCGGAGGGCGGGGTACCCGGCACTCATGGAGCTCAATCAGGATGCCCAGGTCGATACCGGCCAGATCGAGGACCAGCGCGGCAGCGGTGGCGGTGGCGGAATCGGCGGCATCCCGATCCCGCTGGGCGGTGGCGGCCGGGGCGGCCTGATCGGCCTGATCGTCACGGTGCTCCTGGTGCTGCTCGGCGGCGGGTTCGGGGCCAGCCAGTTGCTCGGCGGAGGAGGCGGACAGCCGAACAACGGCAACCTCAACCAGGAGTGCTCGACCGCCAACCCGAACCGGTTGCAGAACCTGGACTGCCGCAACACGTTGTACGTCAACTCGATCCAGAACTTCTGGCAGAGCGAACTACCACAGGTGTACGGGCAGCAGTACCAGCCGGCCGACACCGTCTTCTTCAGCCGGCAGACCAGCACGGGGTGCGGCGCGGCCGACTCCGGGACCGGGCCGTTCTACTGCCCGGCCGACAAGAAGGTGTACATCGACCTGACCTTCTACACCGAGCTGACCAACCGGTTCGGCGCCAAGGGCGAGTTCGCCCAGCCGTACGTGCTGGCCCACGAGTACGGGCACCACGTACAGGACCTGATCGGCACCGAGGCGCAGCTGGAACGGGCCCGCCAGCGGGATCCGGGCAACGCCAACCGGTACTCGGTCATGCTGGAACTCCAGGCCGACTGCTACTCCGGCGTCTGGGCCGCGCACGCCACCCAGACCCGCGACGCCGCCGGCCACCCGATCTTCACCCAGGTCACCCCGCAGGACATCCAGGACGCGGTGAACGCGGCGGGCGCCGTCGGTGACGACACCATCGAGCGCAAGGCCGGCCAGGCGGTCAACCCGGACACCTTCACGCACGGTACGTCGCAGCAGCGCGAGCAATGGTTCACCACCGGGTACCAGTCCGGCGACCCGAAATCCTGCAACACCTTCGGTACGGCCCTGGGTGGGTAGTCCGATCGGCAGCTCGTGACGACCCGGTAACAGGATGTGTACGTGACCGTCCCGGTCTAGCGTGTGCGACTGGTTCAATTCGCCCACCCCGGGACGGTTCTCCATGCCGCTCAAGCTCCGCATCGCCTCGGCTCTGGCCGCG
>VAXX01000128.1:0-1431 GCA_005885115.1 Actinomycetota bacterium
TAACGCTGTGCATCGGGGGCCGCCACCGTGCAAGGCGGTTGCGGTCACAGTTGCTGCCGACGGTGAGCAAGCATGGCCATGCCTCGATAAGCCACTACCTTGCCGAGGCCGTGGGGGACCGTCAGGGCCTGTTCCGGTTGTTGTCCGGCTTGCTGAAGTCGACGGCTGGCTTCGTCGGTGTGGGCGCGGGGCCCGCAAGGTGTAGCGCCTGCGCGACGCGGCTACGCCGGGCCGGTTAGCAGGGCGAGAGCGCTCAAAGACGCCTTGTGGCGAGCTCGTTGCCCAGTTTCCATAGGTGATCAACGGCCCGTACGCGGGCGGTGGATACGCCCTCGCCGGCCGGTACCACGACCTCCAGGTATGCCTTGAGCTTGGGCTCGGTACCCGACGGGCGTACCACCACCCGGGCCGTACCCGTCCGGAACACGAGTACGTCAGCCTCCGGCAGCAGATCCTCCACCGTCACCGGCTCGTCCACCAACCGCGTTGGCGGATCACGCCGGAGCCGCTCCATGATGGCCGATATCTCCCGAAGGTCGGTGACCCGTACCGATACCTGGTCCGTCGCGTACACGCCGAACTCGGCGTACAACTCGTCGAGCCGGTCCAGCAGCGTACGACCATCCGCGCGCAACTGCGCCGCCAGCTCACACAAGAGCAACGCCGCGCTGATCCCGTCCTTGTCCCGTACGACCTCCGGGGCGACGCAGTACCCGATCGCCTCCTCGTACCCGTAAACCAGGTCCGTCCCGGCTCGGACGATCCATTTGAAGCCGGTCAACGTTTCCCCGTACGGCACTCCGCGCTTCTCACAGATCGAGCGCAGCAAGGACGACGACACGATCGTCGTCGCGTACCGACCCGTGACACCCCGCCGCATCAGGTGATCCGCGAGCAGCACGCCCACCTCGTCGCCCCGCAGCGCCCGCCACCCGTTCGGCGCAACGGCGACCCCGGACAGGCCCCCGCCGGGCGGAACGGCGACCGCGACCGCGCAGCGGTCCCCGTCCGGATCGTTGGCCAGCGCCAGGTCCGCACCCACTGAGGCGGCCAGTGCCACGACATGGTCCATCACCCCGGGCTCCTCCGGGTTGGGAAACGCCAGCGCGGGAAATTCGGGATCGGGCGTCCACTGGTCGTCCACAGTGGACGGGGGTGCGAATCCGGCACGGGTCAACGCCGATACGAGCACCGGGCCCGCGACGCCGTGCAACGGTGTATAGGCGACCGAGAGCTCGCGTGCCGAGTCCGGAGACACCACCGACACCGCCCGGTCGACGTACGACGTCACGATGTCCGACCCTAGCTCCTTGCCGGGCGGACCCACCGGTACCGACAGCAACGAACCCACCGACGCGGTGCACGCCGAGATCTCCACGTCGGCCGGAGGCGCGATCTGCGCCCCGAAACCCGCCTCGCCACCGAGCGAAC
>VAXX01000128.1:1617-3839 GCA_005885115.1 Actinomycetota bacterium
AGCGGCCCGCGCAGCCCGGCCGTCCCGAAGGTCAGCGGCCCCAGGAAGCGGTCCGCCAGTTCGTCCACTGTGGACGGAAGGCCGTCGACCAACGCGGAAAGCTCGGCCGCGTCAGTGGGGGACGGATCGTCCGCGATCCAGGCGAGCGCCCGGTCCCGCAGACTGTCCACAGTGGACATTAGAGGTTCAGCTTGTACGAGCTGACCGCGTGGTCGTAGATCACCTTGCTCTCGGCGAACCGGCTGTCCTCGACGGAGAGGAAGAACTCGTACGCCTTGCCGTTGAGGACCGTCGCGCGCCAGAGCCCGTGCCGCATGTCCGGCCCCGTCCCGCAGGTGTACTCCAGCTCCGCGGCCGGCCGGCCCCCGAGCGTCACGTCGCTGCGGAGGTTGACGGTCGCGTACGGCGTCGGGCACTTGCGCCCGTCCTTGCTCAGGATGTTGGCCACCACCTGCATGAACGCCTTCGGCGTGCTGCCCGCGGCCTCGACGTTGACCCGCAGCCGGCGCCCGCTGTCCTGCGGGTCGGTGAAGTCGTAGTAGGACTTGGCGCTGCCGGCCTTCGTCCAGTCGGCCGGGACGTCCAGGCTGAAGCCGCGATCGTCGGATACCACCTGGACCGGGAACGGTGGCGGGGGCGGGGACGGTCGGGTGGTCGCCCGGGTCACCGGGGTGCCGCCGCCGCTGAACGCGCCGCCGGCGCCGAGGGCGGCCAGCAGGACCACCACGGCAACGCCGCCCGCCATCCCGAACCGCACGCCCTTGGGCAGCGCCCCGAACCGCGCGAACAGCGAAGCGAACCGGCCCGGCGTGGCCGGGGGCGCGGCGGCCGGAGCCGGCGCGGGCTCGAACGGGCTGACCACGGCGGGGGCCGCCGCAACGCCCCACGGATCGGTCGGCTCCGCGACCTGGGCGGGCGCCGCGTGGCGGCTCACCCGCCGCTCGGCCGCGGGCTCCACGTGGCGGGTCGGGCGCCGGTCCGTGGGCGACTCGCCGGGCGCGAGCATGGCCCGCCCGCCGATCTGCCCGCTGGGCGTCTCGACGTGGCGGGGTGGTGGCGGAGCAGCCACGGGTACGACCGTGTAAGGGTCGGTGACGTGCTGCGCGGCACCGTTGACCAGTGGCCCGGCGAGCAGCTCCCGCAGGACGAGCCGGGCCCGGGGTACGTCCCACCGCTGCGCCGGGTCCTTCTCCAGCAGCCCGTACAGCACCGGAGCGAGTGAACCGGCGCGTACCGGTCGGACCGGCGCCTCCTCCACGACGGCGCGCATCGTCTCGAACGGGTCGCCCTTGTCGAAGGGCGGCCGGCCCTCCACGGCCGTGAACAGCGATACGCCCAGCGAGAACAGGTCGCTCGGCGGGCCGAACGCGCCACCCACGGCCCGTTCCGGCGAGATGAAGTGTGGCGACCCGAGCACCATGCCGGGCGTGGTGAGGTTGCTCTCCGACGGCATCCGGGCCACCCCGAAGTCGGTGAGTACGCACCGGCCGTCGGTACAGATGAGGACGTTGGCCGGCTTGACGTCCCGGTGGAGTACCCCCGCGCTGTGCGCCACCTCGAGCGCCCCGAGCAGTGCCACGCCGATCTTCGCTACCGCCCGCGGCGCCAGCGGCCCGTCAGAAATGATCATGTCGGCGAGGCTGCGGGCGTGCAGTAGCTCCATGACGATCCACGGTCGGCCGGCCTCGGTGACCACGTCGTACACCTGGACCACGCTCGGGTGCGACAGCGCGGCCGCGGCGCGCGCCTCCCGCAGGGTCCGCTCGTACATCGCGGTCCGGTCCGACGCCGCCATCCCCACCGGCAGCAGCACCTCCTTCACCGCGACATCGCGGCGCAGCAGGCTGTCGGCGGCCTGCCAGACGGTACCCATGCCGCCGTTGCCGATCGCCGTGCGCAGCTGGTACCGACCGCCGATGACGGTGCCCGGCACGGCACGTTGCGCCTGGGAAGGTGGGGTGGGGTCACCGTGCCAGGTCGAGGTGGTCGTCACTGGCCGGCTTCCGTCGCTCGCGAGTGCATCCCCTCTATCTTGCTGGCTACTCCCCGGAAGGGAAACCCAGGGGTCCACAGATCGGACAGTTGTTGCCTATCAGTTAGCGGACAGCACCTACTGTGGGGTAACCCTCACCGGTTGGCGGGAGAGGCTGAGCGATCGTTCACCCTAGGATCCCGGTATGACAGAGTCGGGCTTTCCGCTCAAGACCGTGTACGGCCCGGAC
>VAXX01000129.1:0-1730 GCA_005885115.1 Actinomycetota bacterium
GTACTATCGGGATCCGATCGGCTTAATGTCGCAGGCCCGACTGACCGTGCCGGACCTGCCCGGCCGGTCAGCCCCGCTGCCGCTGCGCCCGCTGGAAGACCGAGCTTGCCTGCACCCGGCTGCGTACCTGCAGTTTGCCGAAGATGTGCGACAGGTGGACACCCACCGTCCG
Organism: Actinomycetota bacterium; assembly: GCA_005885115.1. Taxonomy (GTDB): domain Bacteria; phylum Actinomycetota; class Actinomycetes; order Mycobacteriales; family Micromonosporaceae; genus AC-43. The sequence goes on from VAXX01000129.1 coordinate 173, forward strand.
CTCGCTGATGAACAGCTCCTTGGCGATCTCCCGGTTGGTGCGCCCCTGCGCGGCGCGGGCGAGCACCTCGTACTCCCGGGGGGTCAGCTCGCTCAGCTCGTCGCGCTGCTCGGGCGCGGCCGACCGGGGATCCGGCGCGCCGGGCCGCGCGGGGTCGGGCTCCGGCGGGAGCGGGGTGAGCGTGACCCGGGCCCGCCGCGCGAGGTCCTCGATCTGTTCGGTGATCGGCCGGGCCCGCATCCCCAGTGCGGCGCGGTGGGCGGTCCGCAGCACCACGGCGGCCTCGGCGTTGCGGGTGCGTTGCGCGAACAGGGCGTCGGCCTGGTGGAGCCGGGAGTACACCGCCGGGTACGGGTGCTGGCGCCGTTCCCAGATCTCCGCCGCGCCGGCCCACCGGGCCGGGTCGGAGGCGCCCTCCAGCCGGCTGAGCTCGGCGGCGCACAGTTCCTGGTACCCGACCACGGCCTCGCGGACCGGACCGGCGGCCCGGGCGCTACTGACCGCGATCTGTCCGGCCACCTCACGCAGGTACCGGACCGACTCCTCGTCGGGCTGGTCGCCGCTGGCATGCGCCTCGGCCTCGGCGCGCAGCCCGTGCCAGACCAGGACGGCCAGCAGCCAGACGTCGTCGGACCGGACCAGGTCCGGCCGCAGCCCCTGGCGTACCGCGCGGCGGGCATCGGCGTACTCACCACGCCAGATGGCCAGGCCCGCGCGCAGGGTGAGCAGCGGGAGCACGTGCCGGGCGCCGCCGCCGGCCAGTAGCGCCTCCACCGCCTCCAGGTCCTGCTCGGCCGCGTCCAGCTCGCCGTAGGCCAGCCAGATCCGGCACCGGGCCAGCAGCAGGTCGGCGGCGTCGGCCCCGGCCGGCCGGTGGCGCAGCGCGGCGGCCAGCATCTCCTCCGCCTCGGTCCAGCGCCCGATCCGGAACAGCCCGTTGGCGGCCACCGCCAGCAGCCGGCTGCCGTACGTGCGGCCCAGGCCCAGCTTCTGCACCCGCTCGGCGCCCTGGTGCGCGACGATGACGCCCTTCTCCAGCTCGTTGAGCGGGCCCGTCAGCAGCTCGGCGAGCTGCAGGTACCCGGCGGCGATGTCGACCGGACTGCCGGCGGTCTCCGCGGTGTGCAGCGCCTCCTCGACAGCGGCGAGCCCGGCGACCGGATCGTTGAGGTACGCCTGGCTGAAGCCCAGCGCGGCCCGGGCGAGCACCACCGAGGACGTGGACACCTCGACGGTACGGGCCAGGTCCAGCGCCTCCCGGGCGCGTACCCCGGCGTCGGCGTACCGGCCGAGCTGCAGCAGCAGTTCGGCGCAGTACGCCGCGGCGACCGCCCGTTCCTGCTGGGTACCGTCGGGGGCGGCCAGGGCCAGCTCGTACTCCGCCTCGGCCTGCGCCGGGCGGCCGGCCGCCGCCAGGTACCGGGCCCGCCGGGTCCGCAGCCAGCACGGCAGGGGACCGGCGATCGTCCCGGCCAGCTCCTCCATCAGCCGCAGGGCGCCCTGGTACTCCCCGCACCGGTACGCCGCCTCCGCGGCGTGCCGCAGCAACGTCGTACGG
>VAXX01000129.1:1745-4268 GCA_005885115.1 Actinomycetota bacterium
AGGCGCTCCGCGTCCTCGGCCGCGGCCAGCGTGGCCGGCAGGGCCCGGGCCCGCTCGCCGGCCAGCCGCCAGTGCAGGGCCAGCCGGGCGTGCTGCAACTCCCCACCGGGTACGGCGGCCAGCGCCTCGGCGTACCGGCGGTGCAGCCGGGTCCGCTCGCCGGGCAGCAACTGCCCCTCCAGGACCTCCTTGATGAGCCGGTGGTGGCACCGGTACCCGTCGTCGTCGGCCACCAGGATCCGCTGCTCGATCGCGGTACGGGCCGCCTCGATCAACTGCTCCTCGTCCAGCCCGACGACCGCCCCGAGCAGCCCGTGCCCGACCGGTTCGGCCCCGGCGGCGACGGCGTGCACGACCGTACGCGCCGGGCGGGGCAGCGCCGCCACCCGGGCCAGGACGAGCTCTCGGAGCGTGTCCGACACCCCGGCCCGGCCGGCCCGGACGTCCCGGGCCAGCTCCTCGACCACGAACGGGTTGCCGCGACTGCGCTCCCAGACCAGCTCGGCCTCGTCCACCGGCAGCGGCCGGCCGACGATCGCGGCGGCCAGCGCGTCGGTCTGCTCCCGGTCCAGCGGCTGGAGCTCCAGCACCCGTACCGACCGCAGCCGTCGCAGCTCCAGGAGCATCCGGCGGAGCGGATCGGTGCCGTGCAGGACCTCCGCGCGGACCCCGCCGAGCAGCAGCAGCCGGATGCCTTCGAGGTTCGCCAGCAGGTACAGCAGCAGCTCACGGGTGGTCTGGTCGGCCCACTGAAGATCGTCGACCGCGAATACCAGCGGCCGACCCTTGGAAATGGTGCTCAGCCCCCGGCATAACCGGTCGACCAGCCCGCCGGCCCCGTCGGCGGCGGCGGCCGGGCCGGCGGCCAGCAGGGTCAGCAGCTCGCGGACGGTCGGCGCCTGCCGGGCGTCGGGCTCGAACCGGCGCAGCGCCTGGCGCAGGACGTGCAGGGGAGCGGCGTCGCCGATGTCCAGGCAGGTGCCGGACAGCACGATCGCGCCGGACCGGCGCATCTGCTCGGACGCCGCGCTGATCAGCCGGGTCTTGCCCACGCCGCTGTCCCCGGTCACGAAGACGGCAGCGGTGTCCCCCTGCTCGACCTCCCGAAATGCGTCGAGCAGGACCTCCAGCTGCCCGGCCCTGCCCACGATCGGGACCGCTGCGCCGTCCCTGGTCATAGCCGAAGCCTAATGTGCGCCGGTGTCAGCGTAGAAGCCGACATTGAAGGGTTCGGCTAGCCGACATAAGTAAACCCTCCGATCCGCAGTACGTACCTCCGGTGGAAACGTCTGTGTCGTCCATCCGGTCCCGAGGGGGGAGCGACGATGTGGCCGTACGCAGACCCGACGCAGCAGGACACGCGGTGTCCTCGATGCTTCCGGCCGGCCGATCCCGGCAACCGGTTCTGCGGCCGGTGCGGGGCGCGACTGCCCGAGGGCGGGATGGATGCCGTAGCGGAGGAGCGACGCACGGTAAGCGTACTGTTCGTCGACATCGTGGGGTTCACCGCAGTGGCGAACCATCTGGATCCCGAGCAGATCAGGGCGATCCAGCACGAATACTTCCGCGTCATCGGCCAGATCGTCGGCCGGTGGAACGGCGCCATCGAGAAGTACATCGGTGACGCCGCGATGGCGGTGTTCGGGGTACCGCGGTCGGACGAGTACGACGCGTACCGGGCGGTCCGTGCCGGCCTGCAGCTTCAGGAGGCGCTGCGCGGTCGCCGGTTCTTCGGGGGACAGACCGTCCAGGCCCGGGTGGGGGTCGCCACCGGTGAGGAGCTCGTCGACCTCACCGGTGGTGGCGACGCCAGCCGGGCGCGGGTCTGCGGGCGGGTGGTGACCACGGCGGCGCGCGTGCAGCGGTACACCTCCAGCGGGACGGTCGCCGTCACCGAGATCACCCGCGACGCCACCGCGGCGCTGGTGCAGTACCAGGAACTGCCGCCGGTCATCCTCGCCGGGCACGAACCGCTGCGGATCTGGCAGGCCTGCCGGACCATCGGACGCGGCGTGGACCTGGCCGGACCCGTCCGTACCCCGGCCCTGGTGGGCTGAGCCGGGGTCACACCCCGCCGCCGGAGATCCGCCAGCCGGTACCGGTCTTGCGCAGCTCCAGCCCGTGCCCGTCGGTCGCCTCGTTGGCCGCGATCGACCGCTGGGCGCTGCTGCGCGGCTTCGGCGTCCCGTTGACCTTGACGGTGGCGGTGACGCGGACCTTGATGTCCTTGGCGTACACCAGCGCGGTGGTGCTGTCCCGGTACGTCACGTGGTCCACGGTGGCCAGACGCAGCTCGTCCAGGGCGGTCACCGGCAGGTCAGCGTGCCGCTTGGCCAGCGCGCTCGGGCAGTCGCCGAGCTGGTGCCGCAGGTCGTCGGTGAGCAACTGGCAGGCGGCGGCGTAGTCGCGGTCGGCCAGGTCGTGCAGGTAGTCCTCGGCGACGCCACCGGGGCTGCCCGTACCGTTGCTGTTGGTGCCGCAGCCGGCCAGCGTGACCAGTGCCGCCAGGCCGACCAGCGCGCG
>VAXX01000130.1 GCA_005885115.1 Actinomycetota bacterium
CGGAGTTCCACTACTGGCGGCTGCCCAGCCCCTCGCTGTGGCTGGACGCGCTGCAGAAGCTGAAGGCCGGCGGGTACAACGCGGTCACCCTGTACTTCGACTGGGCCTACCATTCGCCCGCGCCCGGCGTGTACGACTTCACCGGCATCCGCGACGTCGACCGGCTCCTCGACATGGCGCAGCAGGTCGGCATCTACGTCATCGCGCGACCCGGCCCGTACATCAACGCGGAGACCGACTCGGGCGGCTTCCCCGGCTGGGTCGACACCCTGAAGGGCCGCTCGCGCAGCGGCGCCGCGGACTTCCAGGCGGCCAGCGACGAGTGGCTCACGCACGTCGACCAGATCCTGGCGCGCCATCAGTACACCGACGGGCGCGGGCCGATCATCCTCTACCAGATCGAGAACGAGTACGGGTACAACACCGACGCCGGGTACATGGCGCACACCGAGCAACTGGTGCGCTCGCACGGCATCTCCGTGCCGTTCACCCAGAACCACTGCTGCGGCGACTCCACCTGGGCCACCGGTACCGGCGCGGTGGACATCGTCGGTCAGGACAGCTACCCGCAGGGCTTCGACTGTTCCAACCCGACGACCTGGCACGGGGTGGACAGCCTGCCCCGGTTCCGGGACGACGCGCCGATCTACGCGGCCGAGTACCAGGGCGGCTCGTTCGACCCGTGGGGCGGCCCCGGATACGACAAGTGCCGGCAGCTGACCGGGCCGGACTTCGAGAAGGTGTTCTACCAGAACAACATCGCCCGCGGTGCCACCATGCAGAGCTTCTACATGACCGTCGGCGGCACCTCCTGGGGCTGGTTGCCCGACCCGTCACAGGTCTACAGCTCCTACGACTACGGCGCGCCGATCGACGAGTCGCGGCAGCTGACCAGCAAGGCCGACGAGTTCAAGCGGCTCGGGTACTTCGTCAACGCGGTGGCGCCGCTGGCGAAGACCGACTCCGCCACCGCCCCGGCGCCGTCCAACAGCGCCATCCACGAGGATCTACGGGTCAACCCGGACACCAAGACCCAGTTCGTCGTGCTGCGGCACAACGACGTGACATCCACCTCGGACGACACCACGACCATCAAACTGTCCACAGTGGACGGTACGTACCCGGTGCCGCAGACCGGCCGTATCCGGCTCAGCGGCCGCGACTCGAAGCTGTTCGTCGCGCACTACACCATGGGCGCCTCGAAGCTGGTCTACTCCACCTCAGAGATCCTGACCCACGCCACGATCGGTGGACAGGACATCGCGGTCCTGTACGGACGCAACGGGCAGAGCGGCGAGACCGTGCTGCGGTACTCGAGCAGGCCGACCGTTACCGTCCAGTCCGGTACGGCGACCTCGACGTGGGACGCGACAAAGGGCGACCTGCGGCTGGACTACAGCCACACCAACGGAACCCCGATCCACCTCCGGATCTCCGGCGGCGGTACCGCGCGCCCGCTGGAGCTGATCCTCGCCTCGGACAGCGACGCCGCCGCGTACTGGCGCTACGACACGGGATCCGGCCCGGTACTCATCCGTGGTGGGTACCTCCTGCGCACCGCGACCGGGTCCGGGTCGAAGCTGGCGTTGACGGGTGACACCAGGTCGGCCGGTCCGGTCGAGGTCTTCGGCGCCGGGGTCACGTCGGTGACGTGGAACGGCGCCGTCGTGCCGACCACGGCGACCGCGTTCGGCAGCCGTACGGGCAGCCTGCCCGGCCCGGTACCGGTAAGCCTGCCGTCGTTGACCTGGAAGACGCACAGCGACACCGCCGAGGCCGGCACCTCCTTCGCCGACTCCGGTTGGACGCACGCGACCAAGGGACTCGCGGCCGATCCGTACGGGTTCCACCACGGCAACGTGTGGTACCGCGGTCACCTGACCCCGACGGGCGCGGTGACCTCGGTGACGGTCAACGCGACCACCGGTACCTCCGGCTCCTTCGCGGCCTGGCTCAACGGGACCTACCTCGGCAGCGGCAAGGGCGGCAGGTCCATCACGCTCACCGTTCCGTCAGGTGTCACGAAGACCGGCCGCGACAACGTGCTGGCGGTCCTCGTCGACGACGCCGGGCACAACGAGGACTTCAAGGCCGACGACACCCAGAAGGAGCCGCGCGGGCTCACCTCGGTCACGCTGGCCGGGACGAGCGCGAGCATCGACTGGCGCATCCAGGGCGATCTGGGCGCCGACCACCCGGTCGACCCGGTCCGCGGCCCGCTCAACGTCGGCGGTCTCGGCGGCGAGCGCCACGGCTGGTTCCTGCCCGGATTCCCGGACTCCGGGTGGTCCACCACGACCCTGCCACACAGCACCGGTACCGCCGGCGTCGCGTGGTACCGCAGCACCGTGACCCTGAAGCTGCCGGCGAACCAGGACACCCCGCTCGCGTTGTCCATTGCGGATAGTGCCAGCCGGCACTACAGCGCGCTGCTGTTCGTGAACGGCTGGCAGGTCGGCCGCTACGTCAACGACGTCGGACCGCAGCACCTGTTCCCGATCCCGCCCGGCATCGTCAACCCCAGCGGTACCAACACGATCGCGATCGCGGTGTGGTCCAAGGACGACACCAGCGCCGGTCTCGGCACGGTCAGCCTGGCCGCGCTGAACACCTATGCCACGAGCCTGACCGTCGGTACCGTCCAGGCACCCGGGTACGACCCGGCGATCTACGGCGGGTAGCCCAGGAGCCGGGCCGGGGGATCAGGTCCACAGTGGACGATGCGGGCCTGACGATCACCGGCGTGTACGTGGACGGGGACGGTGGGCGCACGAGGAGAGCCTCGCACTCCGTGCGCCGGGAGTTCCGTCACTCTGGCGCGTAGGCATGGTCTGGAAGTGCCGACGCCTGCGGTGAACGCTGCCGGACCGGGGTGGGGTAGAGGTGTCGGTCAGCCGGCGAGCTGGTCGCGGCGGCGGTTGAGGTAGGCCCGCTCCGCGGGGTTGCCGGCGAGACCGATGGCCCGGTCGTACGCCGCCCGTGACTCGCCGCCGCGCCCGAGTCGCCGCAGCAGGTCGGCGCGTGCGGCGTGGAAGGCGTGGTAGCCGTCGAGGGCCTCGGCGAGCGGGTCGATCTCGGCGAGTCCGGGGCCGGGGCCGTCGACCTCGGCGATCGCGACCGCGCGGTTGAGCCGCACGATCGGCGAGGGGTCGAGCAGCACCAGCTGGCCGTAGAGGGCGACGATCGCGGACCAGTTGGTGTCTCGGGCGGACGGGGCCTGCGTGTGGACCGCGTTGATCGCGGCCTGCAGCTGGTAGCGCCCGGGTGGGTCACCGCCGGCGGCCACTGCCTCGATCCGCTCCCGAACCAGGGCGTTGCCCTCGGCGATGAGGGTGCGGTCCCAGGTGCCGCGGTCCTGCTCGTCGAGGGTCACCAGTTCTCCGGTGGGGGACACGCGCGCCGGTCGCCGGGCGTCAGTCAAGAGCATCAGGGCAAGCAGTCCGGCTACCTCGCCGTCGTCTGGGAGGAGAGTCCGGAGCAGGCGGCCGAGGTGGATCGCCTGGTCGGTGAGGTCGACGCGTACCGGGTCGTCGCCCTCGCCGGCCAGATAGCCCTCGTTGAAGATGAGGTAGACGACCCCGAGCACGCCGGTGAGCCGCTCGCGGATGTCGCCGGCCGAGGGCACCCGGTAGGGAATGTGTGCCGCCTTGATCTTCGCCTTGGCACGGGTGATCCGTCGCGCCATCGTGGTCTCCTGCACCAGAAAGGCGCGGGCGATCTCCGGGACGGTGAGGCCGCCGAGCAGGCGCAGGGTCAGCGCCACCCGGGCCTCCATCGCGAGCGCAGGATGGCAGCAGGTGAAGATCAGTCTGAGCCGGTCGTCCTCGACCGGGCCGGTCGGCTCGGCAGGGGTGTCGTCGTACACGATTCGGGCCGCCTGGTGCTTGGCGTCGCGCTGCGACTCGCGACGCAGCCAATCGATTGCCTTGCGGGATGCGGTGGTGGTGAGCCAACCGCCAGGATTGGGCGGTACACCCTCGCGCGGCCACCGCTCTGCGGCCGCTGCGAACGCCTCGGCCGTCGCTTCCTCGGCGACGTCGAGGTCCCCGAAACGGCGCGCGAGGTCGGCGACCACCCGCGCCCACTCCTCATGGTGGGAACGGGTGATCGCCTGCTCGACGGTGGGACCGGTCACGGCTTCAGCGGCACTCGGACGGATTTCTCGGTTCGGAAGGGTCGCACCTCGACCGTGCCACGGCACGCTTTCGACCCCTCGGCGGCCAGCGCCAGTGCCACGTCGAGGTCGGCCGCCTCGATGACCCAGAAGCCGCCAAGGCACTCCCGCGTATCCAGGTAGGGCCCGTCGGTGAAGGCCGGCTTATCGCCCTGCCCGTCGACGGTGGTGGCGGTCGTCGCGGGCTCTAGGCCGCCAGCGAAGACGAAGTGACCGTCCCTCTGAAGCCTCTCGTTGAAGGCGTCGGTGTCGGCGAACGCCTGCAGCATCGCGTCCTGCGCGGGGTAGGTGCCCGACTCGGTGCGCTCGGCCGGCCCGTGGACGGACAGCAGGTACCTGGGCACCGGGCTCACTTCTCCCCGGAGGCGTTACGCCGGGCCTGCCCAGGACCTCGGAACCGGTGCACCTCCTGCGGCCAGTCGAGCACGGTCGCGAGTCGGCCGGCCCAGTATCGCGCCGCCTCGTCGTCGGGTACGTCCACGACGGCGAAGCCGCCCAGGTGCTCCTTGGTCTCGACGTACGGCCCGTCGGTGAAGACGGGCTTGCCGTCGACCGGCTCGACACTGCACACCGCGGTCGACCGGTCGAGCCCGCCGTTGGTGAAGATCAGGACATCTTCTGCCAGCATCTCCTCGATCACGGCCCGGACGGCGCTAGCCTTCTCGCGCAGCTCCTCCGCCGTATGGTCGGGCACCCATTCATCGTTGAAGGTGATCAGGTAATCCGTCATGATCGTCTCCTCCTGGTCCCGGGGCGAGGGCCCATTCCGGCTCCTCATGTCCGGCGGCCCGACCGACCGCCGCACACTAATTCCACGAACAGCGACGCCCTGATACGACACCATCTCGGAAATTTTCTTCAACGCAGCCCCGGCGCAGTGACCAAGGAGCGCGCACATCTCCCGCCGACCGCGCGTCTTGACCGTGACTCAGTGTGACGCAACGCTGCACATCGTCGACCATCTCGATGGGCAACACAGAACAGCGCCACCTGATCGGCAATACGCCGCCCGACCAGATGGGATGGGCCGCGGTCGGATCCCGTAACAGCCTCGCGCCGCGCCAGACCATATCCTCGGAGTCCTCACCGCGAGAGGACCTTCGATGAGGGTGAGGCGTTCAGGATCGGGCCGGTTCGTTCGTCGTGTCCGCCCGGTCGGGCAGGAAGATCTCCTCGATGGTCAGGTCGAAGACGTTCGCGATGGTGAACGCCAAGGGCAAGCTTGGGTCGTACCGCTCGGTCTCGATGGCGTTGATGGCCTGTCGGGAGACTCCGCACCGGTCGGCCAGGTCGGCCTGGCTCCACCGGCGGGCTGCTCGCAGTTCACGTAGTCGGTTCTTCATGGGTGCGGCACCTCATCGGTGCAAGCGGGTGCGCAGGTCGGCGATCCCAAGCCAGATCGCC
>VAXX01000131.1 GCA_005885115.1 Actinomycetota bacterium
GCCCAGCTCCAGGCGGATCGAGGCCGGGCGCAGGAAGTCCTCGGCGCGTACCCGCAGCGCCGCCCGTCCCCGTACCCGCAGCGGGTCGACCAGCGCGTCGGCCAGCTCGCCCGGACCCGCGCCGGGCGGCCCGTCGATGCCGACCCGCAGCCACGGATCGCCCGGTAGCGCCACGATCCGCGACGCCAGCTCCTCGACCAGCCGGTCGGGGGCGATCGGCCGGATCACCCGGTCGCGTACTTGTCGATCTCGGCGAGCTCCTCGGCGGTGAGCTCCAGCCGATCCAGCGCGCCGATGTTGTCCTCCAGTTGCGCGACGCTGCTCGCGCCGATGACCAGCGAGGTCATCCGCGGGTCGCGCAGTGCCCAGGCCAGCGCGAGCTGGGCCAGGCTCTGGCCGCGCCGGGCGGCGATGGCGTTCAGCGCCCGGACCTTGTCCATCCGCTCCGGCGTCAGGTCGCTCTCGTGAAGGAACCGGCTGGTCGCGGCGCGCGAGTCCGCCGGTACGCCCCGCAGGTACCGGTCGGTGAGCAGCCCTTGCGCCAGCGGGGAGAACGCGATGCAGCCGATCCCCTGGTCACCCAGTACGTCCAGCAGCCCGTCCTCGATCCACCGGTTGAACATCGAGTACGAGGGCTGGTGGATCAGCAGCGGGGTGCCCAGTTGCCGGAGGATGCCGGCGGCCTCCACGGTCTGCTCCGGCGGGTACGAGGAGATGCCGGCGTACAGGGCCTTGCCCGCGCGTACCGCCGAGTCCAGGGCGCCCATCGTTTCTTCCAGCGGGGTGTCCGGGTCGAAGCGGTGGGAGTAGAAGATGTCGACGTAGTCCAGGCCCATCCGGCGCAGCGACTGGTCGAGCGAGGCCAGCAGGTACTTGCGGGAGCCGAGGTCGCCGTACGGGCCGGGCCACATGTCCCAGCCGGCCTTGGTCGAGATGATCAGCTCGTCGCGGTACGGGGCGAAGTCGGTACGCAGGATCCGGCCGAAGTTCTCCTCGGCCGACCCGTACGGCGGTCCGTAGTTGTTGGCCAGGTCGAAGTGGGTGACCCCGAGGTCGAACGCGCGCCGGCAGATCTCCCGCTGCGTCTGCCACGGTCGCTCGTGCCCGAAGTTGTGCCACAGCCCCAGGGAGATGGCGGGGAGTTGCAGCCCGCTGCGCCCGGACCGCCGGTAGGTCATCCGGTCGTACCGGTCGTCCGCCGCGTCGTAGCCCATCCCGCGAGCCTAGTTCACGCTTCGGGGCGGGCGCCGCGAACGGCACCCGCCCCGAACCCCCGGAGCCGTCAGGAGACGGTGACCGCGGTGTCGTCCACGACGAAGGAGGTCTGCAGGGAGACGTCCTCGGAGCCGGTGAAGGTGATGGTCACGCTGGTGCCCGCGAAGCTGGCCAGGTTGAAGGACTTCTGGCTGTACCCGGTGGCGTGGTTGAGGTTGGAGTAGGTCGCCAGCGTCGTGCTGCCCGCCTTGACCGTCAGCTTGTCGTACGCCGTGGTCGTGGTGGTCTCGCTGGTGTTGATGTGCAGCCAGAAGGTGAAGGTGTACGAGCTGCACCCGGCCGGCAGGCTGACCGTCTGGCCGACCGTGTCCGTGTGCGTGGTGCCGTACCCGTCCAGCCACGCGAGCCACGTGCCCGAGTGCGCCGGCTCGCCCTGGCTGCCCCACTGGCCGATCACGCCGGAGCTGGCGGACCAGACGGTGTTACCGGACTCGAAGCCGGGGTTGCCCAGCTTCTGGCCCGGGCTCGGGCAACCGCCACCGGACGGGTTGACCGTCCAGGTGAACGAGGTGCTGCCGGAGGCACCGGTGTTGTCGGTGGCGGTGGCCGTGACGCTGAACGTGCCGGCGGCGCTCGGGGTGCCCGAGATCAGGCCGGACGAGGAGTTGATGGACAGCCCGGTGGGCAGCCCGGTGGCCGAGTACGACAGCGTCGCCGTCGAGGACGAGTCGCTGGCGTGGATCTGCAGGCTGGTCGCGGTGCCCACGGTGCCGGTCTGGCCACCGGGGTTGGTGACCGTGACGGTGTTGCCGCCACCACCGCCGCCCACGATGGCGTGCGAGATCAGGCAGCCGCCGGAGCCGCTGTTGAAGTCGTTGGCCCAGG
>VAXX01000132.1 GCA_005885115.1 Actinomycetota bacterium
GTACACCGTACCGCTGGGTGTGGCGCTGTTCCTGTTCATCCTGATCTCGAACTGGATCGAGCTGATCCCCACCGGGCACCACCTGCCCGCGCCGACCGCCGACGCGAACACGCCGTACGCCCTGGCCCTGCTGGTCATCGTGTGGGTACACGCGGCGAGCATCCGACGCAACGGCATCGGCCGCTACGTCGGGCACTACTTCAAGCCGGTACCGGCGCTTTTCCCGCTCAACGTCCTCGAGGAGCTGGTCAAGCCGGTGTCGCTGTCCCTGCGACTCTTCGGCAACATCTTCGCGGGCGCGATCATGATCGAGATCATCGGACTGCTGCCCCAGTACGCACTGTGGCTGCCGAACGCCGCATGGAAGCTGTTCGACATGTTCGTCGGGGTGATCCAGGCGATCATCTTCACGCTGCTGACCATCACGTACTTCAGCCTGCAGCTGACCTCCGACGAGCACTGACCCAGACTGACAAGTTCAATAACCAGTAGGAGAAACGGTGGCGAAGACACTCAACGACTCGATCGAGATGGCCGGCGCGCTCGTCGGCGGCGGACTCATCCTCGGCGGCGGCGCCATCGCCGCCGGGATCGGTGACGGTATTGCCGGCAGTCAACTGATCGCCGGGGTCGCCCGCCAGCCCGAGGCCCAGGGTCGCCTGTTCACCCTGTTCCTGATCACCGTCGGTCTGGTGGAGGCGGCCTACTTCATCAACCTGGCGTTCATGATCTTGTTCGTCTACGTCATCAAGTAGCGGACATGGCTACCACCACCGTGCTCGCGGGGAACTTCCTGGTTCCCAACGGGACGTTCATCGCCGAGCTGATCGCCTTCCTGATCATCCTCGGGGTGCTCTGGCGGTACGTCGTGCCACCGGTCAGCAAGGCCATGACCGAGCGGCAAGAGCTGATCAAGAACCAGCTCGACGAGGGCCAGCGGGCCTCCGAACGCCTCAAGCAGGCCGAGGCGGACTACCGCGAGGCACTGGAGCAGGCCCGGGCCACGGCCGCACAGATCCGTGACCAGGCGCGAGCGGACGCGGCCGCGATCCGGGAGGAGATCCTGGAGCGGGCCCAGCAGGAGCGCGACCGGGTCCTGGAGACCGGCCGCGAGCAGCTGGCCACCGAACGCCAGACGCTGATCCGCGAGCTGCGCGCGGACCTCGGCAACCTGGCCGTCGAACTGGCCGGCCGGATCCTCGGCGAGTCGCTGGCCGAGGAGGCCCGGCAGCGCGGGACCGTCGACCGGTTCCTTTCCGAGTTGCAGCAAGAGGCCGGCACCGGCCGACGCTGACCTGGGTCGGCCAGGCGATGCCTGGCCGACCCAGTCGGCTCCCCCGAAATGGGGCTGCGCGGGACCTTTCCTGATCGCCATGGTCGGCGACCGTGGTCCCTCGCCGACATCTTCGAGCCCGCGCTGCTGCACACCATGGTGCAGGAGGGGTACGTGCGCGTACAGCGCCATCCCAGCGCCTGTTCGGGAAGTTTCTTCAACCATGTCCATTGTGGACGGTCTGCCGGACGCCTGGTCCCGCGAGGACTTCGCGCTCGTGTCCGCCTGGCATCCGTTGCTTGAACTGCAACGGGTTCCCGGCTCCGCCGTGGCCCGCGCCGCACACCTGGAGAGCTGATGCCCACGCTGACCATCACCCGCGGGCTGCCCGGCTCGGGCAAGACGACCTGGGCCAAGCAGCAGGGCGGGCACGTCCGGGTCAACCGCGACGACCTGCGCCGGATGCTGCACGGCGGGCCGCTGCTGACCGGCTGGGCGGAGAAGCAGGTGACGCTGGCCCAGCGGGCGCAGGTCGAGGCGCTGCTGCGGGCCGGGGTCAACGTGATCTGCGACGACACCAACCTGCGGGCCCGGGTCTTCCGCGAGCTGGCCGAGCTGGGCCGGCTCTGCGGCGCCGAGGTCGTGGTCCACGACTTCACCGACGTACCCGTCGAGGAGTGCGTCGCCCGGGACGCCAGCCGGCCGGACGGGGAGCGGGTCGGCGAGGACGCCATCCGGGGCATGTGGCAGCGGTACCTCGCCGGTCGCCGGCTTCCGTTGCCGGTACCGGATCTGGCCGGCGTACCGGAGCCGGAGCACTATGTGCCGCAGTCGGGGGTACCGCACGCGTTCCTCGTGGACATCGACGGCACCGTCGCGCTGATGAGCGGCCGCAGCCCGTACGACGAGTCGCGGGTGTCGCAGGACCGGCCCAACGAGCCGGTGATCCGGGTGGTCCGGGCGCTGCACGCCGCCGGGTACCGGATCGTGTTCTGCTCGGGGCGCACCGACGCGTGCCGGGCGGACACTGCCGACTGGCTCGCCGCGCACGTCGGGGTCCCCTACGAGGCGCTGCACATGCGCGCGGCCGGGGACCAGCGCAAGGACTCGATCGTCAAGGCGGAGATCTTCGAGAAGCACATCAAGCACGCGTACCGGATCGTCGGGGTGCTGGACGACCGGGTCCAGGTGGTACGGATGTGGCGTGCCCTGGGCCTGACGGTCCTGCAGGTCGCCGAGGGCGACTTCTAACCCAGGCGGACCGGCTCGCGGTCGCCCGACGGCCTCCGGCCGTCGGGCGACTGCGGTGCGTACCCCTACTCGCCCGGGGTGGACTGGGCGATCTGCATCAGGAACTCGATGTTCGTCCGGGTCTTCTTGAGCCGGTCGAGCAACAGGTCCAGCGCCTGCTGCGAGTCCAGTGCGTGCAGCACCTTGCGCAGCTTGAGCACGATCGCCAGCTCGTCGGGGGCGAGCAGGATCTCCTCCTTGCGGGTACCGGACGGGTCGATGTCGATGGCCGGGAAGACCCGCTTGTCGGCGATCTTCCGGTCCAGCTTCAGCTCGGCGTTGCCGGTGCCCTTGAACTCCTCGAAGATGACCGTGTCACCGGTCGATCCGGTCTCGACCAGCGCCGTGGCGATGATCGTCAACGAGCCGCCGTTCTCGATGTTCCGGGCGGCGCCGAGGAAGCGCTTGGGCGGGTACAGGGCGGTCGAGTCGATACCGCCGGACAGGATCCGTCCCGAGGCCGGCGAGGCGTTGTTGTACGCCCGACCCAGCCGGGTGATCGAGTCCAGCAGGACGACCACGTCGTGCCCCAGCTCGACCAGGCGCTTGGCCCGCTCGATGGACAGCTCCGAGACGGTCGTGTGGTCGGTCGGCGGCCGGTCGAAGGTCGAGGCGATGACCTCACCCTTGACCGAGCGCTGCATGTCCGTGACCTCCTCGGGCCGCTCGTCGACGAGGACGACCATCAGGTGGCACTCCGGGTTGTTGTGGGTGATCGCG
>VAXX01000409.1 GCA_005885115.1 Actinomycetota bacterium
GACACCGACCGGGCCGCCGCGCTGCCGCTCGCGCTGCGCCTGACCGAGGAGGTACGCGGTCGGCAGTTCCCCGGTACCCCGCCGTTGACCGTGTCGATCAGCCTCGGCGTGGCCAGCTACCCCGAGGACGGCAGCGACCCCCGTACCCTGCTGTCCGGCGCCGACCGGCGCAACTACCTGGCCAAGCGGCGCGGACGCGGCGGCGCGGTCGCCGACGACGTGGACACCGGCGGGGACACCGGGCCGTCGCGGCTGTGGGAGCGCGACGGCGCGCTCAACGCCGTACACGAGTTCTGCACCCGGCTCCAGGCCCAGGGCCGGGGGGCGCTGGAGGTGCGCGGTCCGGCGGGAGTGGGGCATACCCGGTTCCTGGCGGAGGTACGCACGGTCGCCGCGCTGCGCGGGTTCACCGTGGTATCCGCGACCGGGCCGGTACCGCCTCCCGACGGTACCCCCGTCCTCGTCGTCGCCGACGTCGGCGAGACGCCGCACCTTCCCCCGGACCGCGCGCTCGGCCTCGTCTACGCCAGCCGGTCCACCGACTGCCCGGTCGACCACGGCCTGCCGCTGCTGGACACCGTCGACCTCGCCCCGTGGTCCCCGGCGGCGCTGCGGATCTGGCTGCGCGCCACGCTGCGCGGCGAACCCAGCCGCACCCTGTTCACCTGGCTGTCCGGCCGCTGCGCGGGGCTGCCGGCGCGCGCCGAGCGCGAGGTGGAGCTGCTACGCGAGCGCGGCGGCCTGATCGCCGACGACGACGGCGGCTGGACCATCGCGCCGCACCTGCTGGAACGGGCGCGCCCGCGCCGCCGGCTGCCGGTCCCGATGACCGCGCTGGTCGGCCGGCACGAGGAGCACGACCGGGTGGTCGCGCTGCTGCGGCAGGGCCGGCTGGTCACCCTGGTCGGACCGGGCGGCATCGGCAAGACCCGGCTCTCGCTGGCCGTCGCGACGACCCTTTCCCAGGGGTACGAGGACGGAGCCGTGTTCGTACCGCTGGCCGACGTCGCGGACCCCGACCAGATGGTGGCCGCGATCGCCCGCGCCCTGCACCTGTCGGAGGTACCCGGGCAGCCGTTGCTGGACACCGTCGTCGAGCAGCTCGCCGAGGCGTCGCTCCTGCTCGTACTGGACAACCTCGAACAGGTCCTCGACGCCAGTTCCATCGTCGGCGAGCTGCTGTCGGCGGCACCCGGTGTCGTCGCGCTGGCCACCAGCCGGGAACGCCTGTCGGTGTACGGCGAGCAGGTGTACCAGGTACCCCCGCTGCCCGACGCGCCGGCCCTGGCCCTGTTCGAGCAGCGCGCCCTCGCGGCCGGCGCCGCCGGCGTCACCGCGCAGACCCTGCCGGCCATCGCCCGGCTGTGCCGGCTGCTGGACGGGCTGCCGCTGGCGATCGAGCTGGCCGCCGCGACCGCCGACCGGTGGCGCCCGGAGGATCTGGTCAACCACCTCGCTGCGCACCTGGCCGAACTGGGTGGCGGAGCCCGGGACCTGCCGGAGCGCCAACGTACCCTGCGCGGCGCGATCGACTGGAGCTTCGTGCTGCTGGACCCGCCGGCCCAGCACCTGTTCATCCGGCTGTCCGTCTGCCACGGCGGCTGGGACCTCGACGCCGCCACATCCCTTGGTACGCAAGGGGATCTGTCCGCCACGCTGGCCAATCTCGTGGCCAAGAACCTCGTCGTGCTCGAACGGGACAGCGGGCGCTACCGGATGCTGGAGACGATCCGCGCGTACGCCCTGGCGAAGCTCGCCGTCGACCCGTCCGCCGACGAGGTGTACGCCGCCCACGCCCGGTACTTCCTCGACCTGGCCGAGCGCTCCGCGACCGGACTCACCGGACCGGAGCAGACCGCATGGGCCGAGCGGCTGGAGTTGGAGTACCAGAACCTGCGCGCCGCCATGCAGTGGACGCTCGCCCACGACGCGGTCGAGCAGGCCGCCCGGATCTGCCTGGGCCTGTGGCGGTACTGGCGCAACGGTAGCCACCTGCGGGAGGGCCGGGAATGGCTGGACGCCGTCCTCGCCACCCGCGACGGCCTGCCCGCCGGGCTGCGCGCCCGGGTGCTGCACCCGGCCGCGATCCTGGCCGCCACCCAGGACGACCACGCCGCCGCCGCGTTGCTGGGCAAGGAGAGTCTGGCCCTGGCGGAGTCGGTCGGTGACCGGGCCACCGCCGCGCACGCGCGCAACGCGCTCGGCGTCGCCGCCACCGGCGCCGGGGAGTACGCCGAGGCGACCGAACACTTCCGGGCCAGCCTGTCGCTGTGGCGCGAACTGGAACAGCCGCACGGTACCGCGATGGCGCTGGGCAACCTGACCAAACTGGCGCTCCGGATGGGCGACATCGCCGCCGCCAACGGGTACGCCGACCAGTGCCTGGCCCTGGAACGGGCCGCCGGCAACACCCGTGGCATCCTGCTCGGCCTGGAGTGCCTGGGCCAGATCCGGCTCGCCGAAGGCGACGTACCCGGCGCCCGGGCGGCTCTGGAGGAGAGCCTCGGGCTCAGCCGTACCCTCGGCGACGCCTTCGGCGAGGCGATGGCCCTGCACCAACTGGGCCTGGCGGCGGAGTTGGACGGCGACCGGAGGACCGCCCTCCGGCTGCTCGTCACCGCGCTGCGCGGCCGGTACGAGGTCGGCGACCGGGAGGATCTCGCCGTGTCGAGCTGCGCGAGCGGCACCGGCTACAGACTCCACCGGACACCGAGACCCGGCGGGCACAGACCCTCGCGGCGACCCGCGAGGCGCTGGACGCCCCGGCCTTCGGCGCCGCCTGGACCGGCGGCCGCGACGCCCCGCTGGAACTGATCGTCGACCAGGTGACCGAACTCGCCGACTAACTCGCCGACCAACCGGAATGCCGGTCGGGGGCGACGGGTTGAGAGGCGGTATGACTACCGTGGGCTTCATCGGCAGTGGACACATCGGCGGCACCGTGGCCCGGCTGGCCGTCGCGGCCGGGTACGACGTGGTGCTGAGCAACTCGCGCGGCCCGGAGACCCTCGGGGACCTCGTGGACGAGCTCGGGCCGCGCGCCCGCGCCGGTACGCCCGAGGAAGCGGCCGAGGCCGGCGACATCGTGGTGGTGAGCATCCCACTCAAGGCGTACACGAGCGTGCCCGTGGGGCCGCTCGCCGGCAAGCCGGTCATCGACACCAACAACTACTACCCGCAACGCGACGGGCACATCGCCGAGCTGGACGACGGCTCGACCACGAGCAGCGAGCTCCTCCAGCGGCACCTGCCCGACGCACACGTGGTCAAGGTGTTCAACAACATCTTCTTCAAGCACCTGGGCTCGCTCGCCCGGCCGACCGGGGCACCGGACCGCAGCGCGCTGGCGATCGCGGGCGACGACCCCGACGCCAAGGCCACGGTCGCGCGGTTCCTCGACCGGATCGGGTACGACGCCGTGGACGCCGGCCCGCTCGGGAAGGGTGGACGCCGGTACCAGGTGGGCGCGCCCGCGTACGGGGCGCCGTACGGGAGCACGAGCGACGAGCACGGCATCCCAGCGGACGCGGCCAAGCTGCGCGCCGCACTCGGCGCGGCAGCCTAGGCCCGGGGGTACCGTCAGCTCCCAGACCCGGGCAACGGCAACTGCAATTCGTCCAGTACCGGCGCCTCGGCGGTCGATGTTCCGGCCGCAGCCGGAGTAATTCGTCGTGCAGGCGCTTGGCAATCCCCCGGCGCCGGTGTCGCGGCGACACCATCAGTTCGCACACGGCGTACTGCTCCAACCTGTCAGTCATGCCTGGCGGCCGACTCGTCGGTCGTACACGCCGTCCACAATGTACCTCCTGCAGACTGGGCAACTTGGCACAGGTGGCGAATGCCCCGGTATCTCACCACGAGCTAACAGGGCATCCGCTCCTCCGCGCTCTACAGGTCGAATTCGCCGTCCCTGGCACCGTCAATGAAGGCGCGCCATTCCACCGGCGTGAACACGAGGACTGCACCGTCCGGGTCTTTCGAGTCCCGGACACCTATTACCCCGGGAATGTTGTCGGCAACCTGAACGCAGTTACCACCCTGGCCATTGGACCGGGTGCT
>VAXX01000410.1 GCA_005885115.1 Actinomycetota bacterium
TCGATGTCCTCGGTGATCCGGGTCGGGTCGAGCATGGGCCGCCTCCTACGCCAGGGCCGCCACCAACGCCGTCGCGGTATCCGTCACGAGCGTAGCCGGCGCCACCAGTCTGCCGGCCACGGCTGAGAACAGGCTGGGCAGCCCGGGCAGCGGGTACCCGTCCTCGGTCCGCACCGCCGGCTCCAGCCTGGCCAGCTCGCCCCGGCTGCGTACCCACGCCTCGCGTACCTCACCCGTCGACGGCACCCCGAACCCGTGCCCCACCGGCGCCGAGTGGCGCAGCCGGACGATCGGCGACGAGACGTACGCCAGCGCCGCCCGGCACCGCCGCTGCAGCAGTTCCTGTTCGGTGGCCGGGTGCCGGGTCACCACACCGCACGGCCGCCGGCACTCCCCGGCGCACACGGCCAGCGCGTGCGCCACGTTGCTGTGCTGGCGATCCAGGTACGTCCGCCACTGCGGACCCGACTCGTGCGCCACCCGTACCGCGTGGTGCGCCGCCGACCGCTCCGGCCGGGTATGCGCGCAGTCCCGGTCGTCGAAGTCCCCCCAGGCACTACCGTCGCCGCTGACCGCCGGCCCGATCCGGGCCGGGTCCCCGGCATGCCCGAGCACCGATTCCCAAGCCAGCAAAGGCAGGTACTCACTGGTGATGTGGATCGCCGCGACCACCGCCGCGGTCTCCCGCCGCGCCCAGCGCAGCGCGATCACCTCCAGCAGCAACCCGAACGCCGGCACCAGTGACCCCAGGGCACCCCGGTCGCGCTCGCGCGGATCCTGCGGCATCCGGCACGCCCGCGCCCGCAGAACCAGATCCGGGGGTACGGCATCCCCCGCGACCCGGTCCGCGAACGTGTGCTCGGTGTTGGAGTCCCTTGCGGCGTCAGCGATCCCGAAGTCCTCGGCGTCCAGGTCGAGCAGCCGTTGCCCGAAGGCGCACAGCTGGTCGATCCGCGCCCCGTCCCGGGTCGTCAGCGTCTCACCGGCCGCACCGGCGGCGACGAGCGCGGCGACCTCCCCGAAGGCGTACCGCTGCGCCAACGCGACCAGTACCTCATGCGCGGTCTGCATCAGCGGATTGTGCCGTACGAGCGTCGGTCAGTCGCCGTCGGTCGGCGTACCCCCGGCGGTGCTGCGGCCACCCCGACGGCGCCGGCGGCGCGGCTTGGCCGGATCGTCCGCCGTGGCCGGCGCCTGGTTGTCCACCGTGGACGCTGCCTCGCTCACCGCCGTCGCCTCGCCGCGCCGGCGCTGCCGCTGGCGGGTGGGCGCGCCGGTGTCGCCGGTACGCGTGGGCGACGTCGAGCGGGACCGGGTCGGCTCGCGCTTGCGGCGCCCGCCGCCCAGGTCCTCCTCGACCTCGGCGGACAGCCCGGCCCGGGTCCGGTCGGCGGTGGGCAGCGTGCCCGTCACGTCGGTGGGGATGTCCAGGTCGGTGTAGAGGAAGGCCGACGTGTGGTACGTCTCGGGCGGCTCCGGCAGCTCCAGCCCCATCGACTTGTCGATCAGCCGCCAGCGTGGCATGTCGTCCCAGTCGACGAAGGTGACCGCGACGCCGGTCGCCCCGGCCCGCCCGGTTGGGTGACTCCGGAGACGTCCAGCCCCCGGGCCGCCACGTCGGTGGCCACCAGTACGTCGACCTTCCCGGCCCGGAACGCCCGCAGTGCCCGCTCCCGGGCGCCCTGTCCGAGATCGCCGTGTACGGCCGCCACCGCGAAGCCGCGGAAGTCGAGGTCCTCGGCGACCCGGTCGGCGTTGCGCTTGGTCTGCGTGAAGATCATCGTCAGGCCCCGCTCGCGCGCCTGCAGGATCCGCGCCACCATCTCCAGCTTGTTCATCGAGTGGGTGCGGTAGATCACCTGCTTGGTCAGCGGCGAGGCGAGCTGCTCGGCGGTGTGGTGCGCGTGGATGGTCATCGGGGTACGCAGGAACCGCCGCGCCAGCAGCACGATCGGCTCGGGCATGGTGGCCGAGAACAGCATGGTCTGCCGGTCGGCGGGCAGCATCGACAGGATCCGCTCGACGTCGTCGAGGAAGCCCAGGTCGAGCATCCGGTCCGCCTCGTCCAGGACGAGCTGGCCGACGCTGGTCAGCCGGAGGTGCTTGCCCTTGGCCAGGTCGAGGAGCCGCCCGGGGGTACCCACGACGATCTCCACGCCCTTGTTCAGCGCGTCGGTCTGCGGCTCGTACGCGACCCCGCCGTAGATCGGCAGCACCCGGATCGCCCGGGTCTTGCCCGCCGCGGCGATGTCCCGGGCCACCTGCAGGCACAGCTCACGGGTGGGTACGACGACGAGGGCCTGCGGCGCGCCGTCCGCGCCGTCGGCCACCGAGCGGATCCGCTCCAGCAGCGGGATGCCGAAGCCGAGCGTCTTGCCGGTACCGGTCGGTGCCTGCCCGATCAGGTCGGTCCCCCGCATGGCGATGGGGATGGCGTACTCCTGGATCGCGAAGGCGCGCAGGATGCCGACGTCGGCGAGCGCGTCCACCGTTTCCGGGCGCGCGCCGAGTTCGGCGAAGGTGGGGCTGTCGGGCCGTACGGGTGCGGTGGCGGCCAGTTCGGCGGCCGCCTGGTTGGGTTCGATCGTCATAGAGTTCGGGGTCGTCCTTCTGCCGGTGCGCCCCGAGGTATCTACGAGGGCGCCGATGGATGTGGCGCGGGCCACACGCGGATCGCGATCCACGGGCCGCACGCGCGGCGCGGGTGCTGTCGGCACCCGCGTACCCACCTATGGTACCTGCCAGGCCGCGGACCTGGGTAATGCCTGCGACCTTTGCCCCGGACCGACGCCGCCAGGCGCCCGCCGGCGGTCGAGCGGCGCCGCGCGGCCGGGAGCGGCAAAGTTGGATAGCCTTCGCTCGTGTCCGCGCCCGATCCGCCGCCGTCGACCGCCCTGGTCGATCTGCTCGCCCTGCTCGCGTACGGCGAACTTCAGGCTTTCGACCAGATGGCGACCGATGCCCGGCTCGCCCCGAACCTGCACCGGCGTGCCGTCCTGAGCGAAATGGCCGCTGCCGAGATCGTCAACTACCGGCGGCTGGCCGGCCGGCTCACCGAGCTGGGAGTGGACGTGGAGGCCGCGATGCGCCCGTTCGTACCACCGCTGGAGCACTACCACGACCAGACCGAGCCCAGGGACTGGCTCGAAGCGCTGGCCAAGGCGTACGTCGGGGACGGCATCGCCGACGACTTCTACCGGGAGGCCGCGCTGTGCCTGGACTCCCCGGACCGGGAGCTGGTGCTGGACGTCCTGCACGACAGCCGGTACGCCGACTTCGCCGCCCAGGAGATCCGCGACGCCATCGCGGCCGATCCGAAGGTGGCCAACCCGCTGTCGATGTGGGCCCGGCGGCTGGTCGGCGAGGGGCTGTCCCAGGCGCAACGGGTCGCCGTGGAGCGGCCGGCGCTGACCGTACTCATCGCCGGCCGGGCCGCCGACCAGGACGGCATCGGTGCCCTGTTCAAGCGGCTCACCACCGCCCATACCGCCCGGATGGCAGCGGTCGGCCTGAACAACTAGGCGGAGCCTCAGCCGGCGGTGAAGCCGACCACCCGGGGCATCGACTCGGCGATCTCGACGTATGCCAGCTTGTCCACCGGTACGATCACCCGCCGGCCCTTGTCGTCGACCAGGCTCAGGACGCCGCCCTTCCCGTTGAGCGCCTCGGTCACGGTCGTCTCGACCTCCGCCGGCGTCTGTGCGCTCTCCAGCACCAGCTCGCGTGACGCGAACTGAACGCCGATCTTGACCTCCACGTGCTCCTCCTCAACTGGCGGGCAACCGCTCCGTACAACAGGCAACCGCGTGCGTACCAAAGGCTAGTCGATCGGGTGCGCCTCGCCCTGCAGGGGGAAGCTGGCGATCCCGCGCCAGGCCAGTGCCGACATCAGCGCCTCGGCGTCCTCCTTGGGCACCTGCCGGCCGCCGGCGAGCCAGAACTGCGCGGCGGTGACCGCCGCGCCGACCAGGCCGGCGGCGAGCAGCTCGGCCGGGGCCCGGCTGACTCCGGTGTCACCCATGATCGTCTCGGTGATCGCCTCGATGCACAGCCGCTCGACCCGGTCGACCCGCTCGCGTACCGCCGGTTCGTTGCGCAGGTCGCTCTCGAAGATGAGCCGGAACGCCTCG
>VAXX01000411.1 GCA_005885115.1 Actinomycetota bacterium
TTGCTCGCAAAGTATCGAAGTATCGCAGCGGGCACAGCCTGCATGAACAAAAGACATCTCGGACCGGACATTCGCCTGAGATTATCTTGGCAACATTGCTTGCCTCAATACCGATAGAAAGGTATGGGTGCGGGCGTTGTCGCCAGCGACCCGGGGCCGACCCGGGTACTCCTGATCGAACCGATGAACCTGCTGCGGTGCGCCCTCGCCAGGGTGCTGGCCGGCGAGGCGGACCTCCAGGTGGTCGCCGAACTCGGCGGGTACGACGATCTCGGCGCGGTGAGCCCTACCCCCGGCCCGAACGTGGCCGTCCTGGGCCTCAACCCGCCGACCGCCGAGGGACTCGCCGCGGTGTCCTGGCTCGCCGAGCACGTACCCGGCTGCGCGGTGCTTCTGGTGACCGGGGTCGAGGGCACCGACCGGATCCGGCGGGCGCTGGACGGGTCGGCGGACAACCGTACCGTCAAGGGGATCGTCGGTACCGACAACACCCCGGCCCAGTTGCTGCACTACATCCGCCGGGCGGCGGCCGGCGAACGGGTGGTCGATCCCCGGCTGGCCGCCGCGCAACGCGCCTGGCGCAACCCACTGACCCGGCGCGAGCGCGAGATCCTCCGGTTGGCGGCCACCGGGATGCCGGACCCGGAGATCGCGGCGCTGGTGCGCCTGTCCACCGGTACGGTGCGTAACTACCTGTCCGGGATCATCGCCAAGACCGGTGCCCGCAACCGGATCGAGGCGGTGCACCGGGCCCAGCGCGCCGGCTGGCTCTAACTTCTGCCCTTGAACTATGCCTTGGACTAATCGTGTGTGGATCGGCGGTCCCGGTGCGTCCGGATGGCACCATGGTCACCGGCACCGTACGATCTCCGGTACCCCGCACAGAAGATGGAAACGCATGGACCCCACCAGGACGACGGCCCGGGACATCCGGCGGCGCAACCGGTCGACGCTGCTGTCCACGCTGTTCTTCCAGGCCCCGCTGAGCCGCCTGGAACTGAGCCAGGTGACCGGGCTCAGCGCCGCCACGGTGAGCAACGTGACCGCCGAACTGGTCGAGGAGCGGCTGGTCGTGGAGGCCGGACTGGTGGAGTCCGACGGCGGGCGCCCGCGCGTACTGCTGCGGGTCGACCCCGGGTACGGCCATGTCATCGGGATCGACGTCGGTGAGACCGGCGTCCGGGCCGAGCTGTTCGACCTGGCGATGCGGTGCCTGGCCACGGTGGAGGAGCCGCTGTCCTCGGCGCGGCCGCAGGCGAACACCGTCGCCACGCAGGTCGCCGCCGGCATCCGCGAGGTGCTGGCCGCCGCCGGGGTCGGCCACGACAGTGTCCTCGGCGTGGGCATCGGAGTGCCCGGCATGGTGGAGCAGGGCCCCCCGGTGCTCGTCCACGCGCCGACGATCGGCTGGAGCGCGGCCGACCTGCCGGGCCTGCTGCGCAAGCACGGGGTACGGCTGCCGCTGTTCGTCGAGAACGGTGCGAAGACGCAGGGCCAGGCCGAGATGTGGTTCGGCGCCGGCCGGGGCGCCCGGCACGCGGTGATCGCGCTGGTCGGCTCCGGGGTCGGCGCCGCCGTGGTCACCGACGGGGCGGTCTACCGGGGCGCCAACAGCAGCGCCGGGGAATGGGGCCACACCACGCTGGTGTACGGGGGCCGGGCCTGCCGGTGCGGCTCGCGCGGCTGTCTGGAGGCGTACGTCGGTGCCGAGGGCATCCTCGACCGGTACCGGCAGGCCACGGGCGGCCGGGCGGTCGCCGGTACCGACGAGGTGGCCAGCATCGAAGCGCTGATCGCCGCCGCCGACCGGTCCAAGCGGGCGGCCCGCCTGTTGGAGGAGACGGCCGCCTACCTCGGCGCCGGGATCGCCAACCTCATCAACCTGTTCAACCCGGAGCGGGTCGTGCTCGGCGGCTGGGCCGGGCTCGCGCTCGGAACCCGGCTGCTGCCCCAGATCCGGGCCGCCGCCAAGGCGCAGGCACTGGCGTACCCGTACGGTCAGGCGGCCATCGAGCTGGCCCAGCTCGGCCCGGACGCGGTCGCGTTCGGGGCGGCCACGCTACCGGTCGCGGCGCTGCTGACCGGTGACACCGATCCGCGCCAGAGCCGGCGGGCGGCCCGGACCCGGCGGGTGGCCCGGACCGCCTGAACCGTACCACTTATTTTAAACCCAATATTGATGTGGTTCACTGAGGTGGGTACCGTCCGAACCCCTCAAGGAGGCCCACATGCGACTGTCCCGACCGCTCGTGGCCGCCGCCGTGCTCGCGATCGCCGCCGCCGGCACCGGCACCGCCCTGGCCACCTCGCCCCCACGGACCGCGCCCGCCGCCCGCGCGGCCGCCGCACCTACCTGGTCCGACGACTTC
>VAXX01000412.1 GCA_005885115.1 Actinomycetota bacterium
GGTCTGCAGGTCGGCCAGCCAGGCGCCGGCCGCGGTGAAGTCGGCACGGACCCGGCGCCGCCGGGCGGTGTGCCGCCAGGAGTGGTACCGGACGGTCATCGGGGTACCGGCCAGCGCGTTGGTCACCAACGCGGGCAGCCCCTCGGCGTCGAGGTACCCGACCGGTTGGGGGATCGAGGTGGCCAGCTTGCCGATCCCCAGCTCCCGCAACGCCTCCAGCAGATCGCCCTCGCTCTGGACGACCTGGGCCGCCACGTCGGTCGTGGGTACCTTGACCACGAACGCGGGCCCGTAGTCGTCCAGCAGCACGACGGTCACCTTGGCGTTGGGGTCCTTCGAGCCGGCCAGCAGCACCGCCCGGGTACCGGGACGGGCCAGTACCTCCGCCAGCGGGGGCCGTTGGCGGGCCAGTACGGCCGCCAGTCGTACCGTGTCGGCGGTCATCATGATCGCGTCCCCACGAGCAGCCGGTCGCCGGCCGGGGCGATCGACAGCAGCCGGGGAACGGCCCGGATCAGCCGTACCGCCAACCAGACCGGCAGGTGTCCACGGGCGACCCCGCTGGGTACCGTCAGCACGTCGCGGGCGGTGAACCGCAGCGCCAACCGGGTGCGCTGGGTGATCGCCACCGGGGTGGCCAGCGACGGCAGGGCGACGTAGTGCGCCCGTACCCGCAGCCCGGCCAGCCGGGCGAGCAGCCGCAGCCGCCGGCCGCCGACCAGCGCCACCACGGTGTCGGCGGGCAAGGCCCGCACCGTACGGATGGCCTCCCGCCGGGGCCCGATGTCGACGACCACCGCCCCCGCCGGCACGAGCAGGCGCCAGCGTCGGTCCAGGTCGGAGAACTCAGGCACGGTCGGCCCCCTAGTTGAGCACGGCAAGTGGGCGCATCCGGGCCACCGGCCGGACCAGCCCGTTGTCGACCAGCACGGACAGCGCGGCGTTGACCCCGTTGTCGTCGAGGTGACCGACCCGGGCCGGTGCGGCGTCGGAGTAGCGGAAGCGCAACGTCTCGTGGCCGGCCGGGTGGGAGCGGGACAGGCCGCGCTCGGCGAAGTCCGCGACCAGGGTGCCGGCGCCGTGGCAGGCCGAGTAGAGGCTGTCCTGCGCCCGCGCGCCGGCCACCGCGAGATAGGAGGAGGTACGCGACGTGCCGGGCAGCAGGACCGCCTGACCGGTACGGGCGAAGACGGTGCCCGCCGGAGCCAGCTCCGCCGGGTAGGCCCGGCAGGAGTTGTGCCGGTGTACCACCGCGGTCTGCCCGGGCACACCGCCCGGTACCGGCTCCTCGTAGATCGAGTTGTGCGGCGAGTCCACCACGAGCCGGCCCGGCCCGCCGCCGAACACGTCGTGGACGATGGACTTGAGCGCGGCGTACGTCGCGGTGCGGAACGCGAACCCGTAGTTCATCGCCGCGGCGTTGGCCAGCATCAGCCGCTGCCCCTCGACGCTGTCCCGGTCCACCGGCGGGCAGCCGTCGCTGAAGTACAGCGCCAGCCGTTCGCGCAGCTGCCGGTACGAGCGGGCGGTGGCCAGGTGGTACAGCGGCTTCTGGACGGCCATCGCCATCCGCAGGTTGCGCGGGTAGTGCTTACGCCGCCCGAACAGCGCCCCGATCTCGCCGGTCAGTACCCCGCCACCGGCGTGGTACTGGAGGGTGAGCTGGCCCTCGCGGACGCCCAGCGCCTGCGCGGCCGCCGGGTCGAAGACCTCCTCGACCTCTTGCAGCTCGACGAAGTGGTTGCTCGGGCCGACCGTACCGAAGCGCAGCCGGGCCAGTTGGAAGGCCAGGCCCGGCAGTTCCCGGCGGAGCCGGTCGGCGCCGCCGTACCGGGCCAGGTCGATCCGGCCGAACTCCTCCACCCGGGACAGCTCGTCGGCGTCGACCCCGAACCGCTCGGCGGCGAACCGGGAGCCGTCGACGGCCGCCTGGGCCACCTCCCGGGCGGACAGTTCCCGCCGGGTCCCGGTGGGGTACGGGTAGCGTTCCCGGACCCGGCGGTAGAACTCGGTGATCCCGGCCTCGCCGGGCCGGTCGCAGTCCAGCGCGATCAGCGCCATCCCGCAGTTGACCGAGGCCGAGGTCAGCGTCGGGCGGATGGTACCGACGGTGGCCACCGCGACCGAGGAGGGCAGCTCCATCGTGGACTTGTGGTGGAAGTCGGGCAGGACCACCGGCGGCGCGGCCAGGTCGGCGTCGGCGACCTGAGCGGCCAGTTCGGCCAGCACGTCCGGGTTCGCCGGCAGTTCGGGGCCGTCGAAGACCCGGGCGCTACGTCCGATGACGGTCAGGTCCACTGCGTCCTCCCGCGGTAGATGTGGTCCAGTACGACGCCGAGCGTGTACGGGGTGAACTGCTCACCGAGCCGGGCCCGACCGGCGGCGGCCATCCGCTGCGCCTCGATGGGCTCCTCGAGCAGGTAGCCGATCGCCCGGCCGAGCAGGTGCGGCCGGTCGGCCG
>VAXX01000413.1 GCA_005885115.1 Actinomycetota bacterium
CGACCGGACCGCGCTGATCCTGGACATCTTCGCCCAGCACGCCAAGAGCAAGGAGGGCAAGGCCCAGGTCGAGCTGGCCCAGTTGCAGTACTTCCTGCCGCGCCTGCGCGGTTGGGGTGCGGCGTTGTCCCGGCAGACCGGCGGTAGCGGCCGGGGCGGCGGCGCCGGTGGCGGCGTCGGCCTGCGCGGCCCGGGTGAAACCAAGATCGAAACCGATCGGCGCCGGATCCGTACCCGCATCTCCAAGCTCAAGCGGGAGATCGAGGCCATGCGGGTGATCCGGGCGACCAAGCGGGCCGGCCGGCGGCGCAACGCGGTACCGGCGGTGGCGATCGCCGGGTACACCAACGCGGGCAAGTCCAGCCTGCTCAACCGGCTCACCGGAGCCGGCGTACTGGTGGAGAACGCGCTGTTCGCCACTCTTGACCCGAAGACCCGGCAGGCCCGTACCGCCGACGGGCGGATCTACACGCTGTCCGACACGGTCGGTTTCGTCCGGCACCTGCCGCACCAACTGGTCGAGGCGTTCCGCTCCACGCTGGAGGAGGTGGGCCAGGCCGACCTGGTCGTCCACGTGGTGGACGGGGCGCACGCCGACCCGGAGGAGCAGGTCCGCGCGGTCCGCGAGGTGCTCGCCGAGGTGGGCGCGGATACGCTGCCCGAGCTGCTGGTGATCAACAAGATCGACGCGGCCGACGAGGAGACCCTGCTGCGGCTCAAGCGCGAGTGGCCGGACGCGGTGCTCTGCTCGGCGCGTACCGGCGCCGGGATCCCGTCGGTCGTCGCGGCGATCGAGGCGCGGCTGCCCCGGCCGGCGGTCGAGGTGTCCGCCCTGATCCCGTACGACCGGGGCGACCTGGTCGCCCGGGTACACCGGCGGGGCGAGGTCCTCGGTTCGGAGCACCGCGAGGAGGGCACGTTGCTGCGGGTACGGGTGGACCAGGCGCTGGCCGCCGAGTTGAGCCCGTACACGGTCGACGCCGTCCCCGCCGGACACGGACGGTAGCCGGCACAACTCGTCACCGGCCGGACACCACGTTTGCGGGTCGCTCTGCGAGACTGGGCCGATGCGACGTAGTGCGTTGGCTGCCAGTGGGGTGCTGGGTCTCGTTCTCGGCACGGCCAGCTTCCCGGTATCCGCCGCCTGGGCCACGCCGTCCCCGGCGCCGGTGGCCTCCGCCGTCCCGGGCAAGGTGGTGTGCGACGTGGACTCGGCACTGGCCGGCATCACCGGCCTCGCCGCGACCGCCAACGGGTACGCCGTCGTGGTGAAACCGGAGTCCGCGCTGACCCAACGCGTCTACCTGCTAGACGGGGACTGCAAGCGGAGCAAGAACCTGGCGTACGGCAACGCCGGTCCGAACAGCCCGCAGGACGTACAGGTCACCCAGGACGGCACACTCTGGGTCGCCGATACCGGTGACAACCTGACCAACCCGACGCGCAAGTCGGTCGGGCTGTGGAAGTTCCCCGCCGACGGCAAGAGCGTCCTCTACCGGTTCACCTACCCGGACGGACCCCGCGCCGCGCAGGCCCTGTTGATCGGCGCGGACGGCAACCCGATCTTCGTCACCGACAGCGCCAAGGGCCCGGCGGGGCTGTACCTGCCGGCCCAGCCGATGGACCCGACCGGCAAGGCGGTGCCGCTCAAGCACGTCGGCGACTTCACCGCACAGGCCACCGGTACGCACAACACGCTCGGCAAGATCGGCCAGACCCGGGTGTCCGGCGCGGCCACCTCGCCGGACGGCAAGAAGGTCGTGCTCCGTACCTACTCCGACGCGTACGAGTGGACGGTGTCCAACGGCGACGTGGTCAGCGCGGTCACCACCGGCACCCCGCGGATCACCCCGCTGCCCGGTGAGCCGCTCGGCGAGGCGATCACGTACAGCAAGGACGGCGCGAACTTCCTCACCGTGTCCGACGTGATCAACAAGCAGAGCAGCACGCCGGTACAGATCCTCAAGTACCAGCCGGCCGCGCCCGTCTCGGTCGTCCAGGCCAAGACCGGCGGCGCCACCGGCCCGACCGGCAAGACGGACACCCGGGACTGGCTGGGCAAGCTGGGACTGCAGGAGATCCTGAACATCGTCATCGCGATCGGCGTGATCGGCGTCCTGATGGTGGTGCTACGGCGACCCGAACGACCCCCGCGCCGCGGCCCGGGCCCGGGTGGAGGACCGGCGCCGAGCCCGGGTGCCGGAGCGCTACGAGACCAACGGGTACGACCAGGACGAGTACCGGGCCGCCCCGTACGAGCCGCAGACGTACGGCAGCCCCCGCTACGGTGCCGCCGAGTATCCGCCGCCCGAGCCGGAGCCGCCCTACGCCGGGTACCACCCGGACGGGTACGCCGCCCCGCCCCGGCCCGCGCCGCCCACCCCCGCGCCGCCGAACCCGGGCCCGCGTGGGGACCGGGGCATCGCGCGTACCCACCGGCCGGGACGGCGCGGCAACCGCGACGACGACCGGGGCGGTCGGGGCGGGTACCCGGACGAGCACCAGGGCTTCGGCGACATGCTCGACTGAGCGCGAGCACAGTCAGATCGGTTCAGCCTGTTTCCGCTTGGGTTCAGATTCGGCGGAGTACCGCTACCACGCGGCCCAGGATGGACGCGTCGTCACCGGGGATCGGCTCGAAGGCCGGGTTGCGGGGCAGCAGCCAGACGTGGCCGTCCCGGTGCCGGTACGTCTTGACGGTCGCCTCACCCTCGATCATCGCGGCCACGATCTCGCCGTTGTTGGCCGTGGGCTGCTGGCGCACGACCACCCAGTCGCCGTCGCAGATCGCCGC
>VAXX01000414.1 GCA_005885115.1 Actinomycetota bacterium
CGACAAGTTCAGCGCCGCCGTCGAGGAGATCGTCGCCGAGGTGGAGGACACCTACGCGATCGTGGTCGAGTCGGTGGTGGTCGGCGACATCGACGTCACCGAGAAGGTCGCCGCGCTGGTGGCGGCGGCCCGGGAGGCGCTGGTCAACGCGGCCCGGCACGGCAAGGTGGCCTCGGTGTCGCTGTACGCCGAGGTCGAGTCCAGCTCGATCAGCGTGTACGTGCGCGACCGTGGGGTCGGGTTCGAGATGGCCTCGGTCGGGCCGGACCGGCACGGGGTACGCGGCTCGATCGTACGACGCATGGAGCGGCACGGCGGCAACGCGGAGATCCGCAGCGAGCCGGGCGCCGGGACCGAGGTACGGCTGTCCATGCCGACCCCGGAAGGGAAGGAACGAGACCATGAACGAGGACAGGCCTGAACGTCCGCAGCTTCGGGTGTTCCTGGTCGACGACCATGCGATGTTCCGCGCCGGGGTACGGGCGGAGCTGGGCGCGTACGTCGACGTGGTCGGCGAGGCGTCCAGCGTCGGGCAGGCGGTGACCGCCATCGGCGCGACGGTACCCGACGTGGTGCTGCTGGACGTACACATGCCCGACGGCGGCGGGCGGGCCGTCCTTACGGCGGTCCGCAAGGCCCATCCCGAGGTGAAGTTCCTCGCTCTGTCGGTGTCCGACGCCGCCGAGGACGTGATCGGGCTGATCCGGGCCGGGGCGCGCGGCTACGTGACCAAGACGATCGCGCCGGAGGACCTGGTGGACGCGATCCGCCGGGTGGCCGACGGGGACGCGGTGTTCAGTCCCCGACTGGCCGGGTTCGTGCTCGACGCGTTCGCGGCGCGTACCGACGCTCCGGTCGCCGACCCGGAGCTGGACCAGCTCACCAACCGGGAGCGCGAGGTGCTGCGGCTGCTGGCCCGGGGGTACGCGTACAAGGAGATCGCCAAGGAGCTGTACATCTCGATCAAGACGGTCGAGACGCACGTGTCCAACGTGCTGCGCAAGCTGCAGATGTCCAACCGGTACGAGCTGTCCAGGTGGGCCGCGGACCGGCGCCTGGTCTAGGCGGTACCCAGGACGGTGAAGGCTTCGGCGAGGGAGCCGTCGGGCAGGCCGCCGGAGCTGGCGACCGACTGTAGCCAGGGCCGGAGCCGGGCCTCGACGTCCTCGTGGGAGGTCTGCGTCTCGTGGGCGGCGAGCGCCGCGAGCTTGCGCGGGAACGTCGCGGTGATGTCGACGACGTGGTCGGGGTCGGGGCCGCCGTGGAACCACACCTCGCGTACCACCCAGGGCTCCAGCCCCTCATCGTGCAGCAGTTCGGGAAAGGCGAACGGGTTGCGGGCATCCGGGTAGACGGCGCAGGTGACCGCCTCGCCCACGGCGAGGTGGTCGGGGTGGCCCGGCCCGGCGATGCGCTCCCAGCGGCGCAGCGGGGAGCTGGTGAGGATCCGGTCCGGACGGTACCGGCGGACCACCCGGGTCAGGTCCCGGCGCAGCTGAAGCGACGGGGTGAGCGTGCCGTCGGCGTACCCCTCCAGGAACTCGATCCGGGTGACCCCGACGGCCTTGGCCGCCGCGCGTTGCTCGGCCTCGCGCAGCAGCGGCATCTGTTCCCGTGGGGTGTCGTCGAAGCCGCCCGCGTCGCCGCGGGTGACCAGCAGGTACGTCACCTCGATGCCCTCGTCGACCCAGCGCGCGACGGTGCCGGCCGCGCCGAAGTCCACGTCGTCCGGGTGCGCCGAGACGACCAGGACCCGCGCGACGTCCGGCAGCGGCGTCGCCGACGGGGGAAACGTCACAGGGGCCCGCGGCCGGCGCGCAGGATCAGCAGGGCGAGCTGGGTGCCGTCGGCGCCCAGGGCACTGCGGAAGCGCTCGAGGATCTCCCGTTCGCGGGACAGGACCAGCCGGGTGCCGCCGGCGGCGACCCGCGTCGAGCCGACCTCCTGGGAGATGGCCGCCCGCTCCTGCCAGAGCCGGATGAGCGTGGCGTCGATCTCATCGATGCGCGCACGCAGGGCGGCGATGTGGGTATCCGGCTCGGATGTCGGCTCGGTCAACATGGTTCCGCTCATTTTAGTTGCTCCTTCGGCTGTCGGGGGCCCGCTCGCCCGGGAGCACAGAACGCCCCGGGCTCCTGAGCCCGGGGCGTTCGCAGGTCATTGTTCAGACGCGACCTACGGCTGCCGGACTCCCGTAGCCGTAGTAAAAAAATCGCACCTGACGGATCACGCCCACGAGTATGCCACCGTCCGGCCGGGCGCCGTCAAGCCCTGTCCCGTGCCCGACGCAACCACCACAGACCAAGGATCGGCAGGACGAGCGGGACGAACCCGTACCCGATGCCGTACACCGACCAGACCGTCGCCTTCGGGAAGGCGGCCGCGTCGACCAGGCTCAGGGTGCCGACCACGAGTACCCCGAGCAGCTCGAAGCTGCAACAGAGCAGGGCGAGGAGCCGGTCCGAACGGGCCAGCGCGACGGTCGCCACGAGGTAGACCACGG
Source organism: Actinomycetota bacterium (assembly GCA_005885115.1). Taxonomy (GTDB): domain Bacteria; phylum Actinomycetota; class Actinomycetes; order Mycobacteriales; family Micromonosporaceae; genus AC-43. The sequence goes on from VAXX01000414.1 coordinate 2,504, forward strand.
CGGCCAGCGCCGAGAGCAGGTACGCCAGCGGAGCCTCGTGGAACTTCGTGGCGATCTGTACGCCGGCCCGCGAGGTCGCCGCGAGCGCGAACAGGCCATAGACACCGATGAGTACGCGGCCGGGGCCGCGGCTCAGGGACCGG
>VAXX01000172.1 GCA_005885115.1 Actinomycetota bacterium
GGGGTCGCGGTCGCTACCGTCCGTGTCGACGGCCAGGCTGGAGGTGTAGGCGTAGACGCCGGTCGTCACCTGGTACACGTTCACGTTCTTGGCCCGCGTCATGGTGTTGATGTGGGGCTTGGAGTTGACCTTCTTCGAGCTGGTCATGTTCTTCTTGACGCCAGCCAGCACCTGGGCGGCCGTGTACGTCTTGCCGGACGCCTCGGGATGCGGGGTGGTCGAGGCGCCGGCGCCGTAGTTCGAGACCAGCGGAATGGCCACCGCTAGGCTCGCCACGGCGGCGAGACTGATAAACCTGCGCGAGATCTTCACTGGTCCGCCTCCCGGGGTTCAATCAAATAGGAAGAATGTTTAACTGATAGAACCATCCGAGAGTTTCGATGTCAACGGCTCTGGATGAACCCGGAATACCGGCCCGGCCAGGGCCAAATGAGACCACAAGATCAACGCCGGGCGACCTCGGTCGAGGTCGTCCGGCGTTGATACTGCTCATGAGCGGTGGCGGCGGGATTTGAACCCGCGGAGGGGTCACCCCCTCACACGCTTTCGAGGCGTGCTCCTTAGGCCACTCGGACACACCACCGCCAAGAAGGGTACTAGACGGGGTGTCTCACTGTCCTGGCAGGATCACCTGCCATGAGTACGCACATCGGCGCCCAGCCGGGCGAGATCGCTCCGCGCGTCCTGCTCCCCGGCGACCCCCTGCGGGCCAAGTGGATCGCCGAGACCTTCCTCGACCAGGCCACCTGCTACTCCACGGTCCGGAACATGTACGGGTACACCGGGACGTACCGGGGGGTGCCGGTGTCCGTACAGGGGTCGGGGATGGGACAGCCGTCCGCGTCGATCTACTACCAGGAGCTCCTGGCGGAGTACGCCGTGACGACGCTGATCCGGGTCGGTACCTGCGGGGCGCTGACCGAGGAGATCGCGCTGCGCGACGTGATCGCGGCCAGCGCCGCCAGTACCGACTCGGCGATGAACCGGATGCGCTTCGACAACGTGATCGACTACGCGCCGGTGGCCGACTTCGGGCTGCTGCGTACCGCCGTGGACGTGGCCGCCGGGCGGGGCATCCCGATGCGGGTCGGCCAGGTGTACGCCTCGGACGTCTTCTACACCGACCGGCCGGACCTGTTCGAGCGGCTGGCCCGGTACGGCGTGCTGGCCGTGGAGATGGAGACGGCGGCGCTGTACACGCTGGCGGCGCGGTTCCGGGCGCGGGCGCTGACCGTACTGACCGTCAGCGACCACATCGTGACCAGCGAGCACACGACCGCCGAAGACCGCCAAGAGACGTTCAGCCAGATGGTCGAGATCGCGCTCGACGCCGCGACAGCCGGAAGCTAGGAGGCGGAGGCACGCGGCGTCGGGCGCAGCGGCGCGCAGGTGGCCATCGCCGCCGCCACCGCCGGGTCGGCCGAGTCTTCCGGACCGTTGGACGCGGTCACCCCGTGGTCGCGCAGGCAGCTCCGGTACGCCTGGAAGGCGCTGCCGCCACCGCGCTGCCCGAAGCTGGGCCGCACGCTGGCGCACGCCTGTTGGGCGGCGTCCCAGGTGCCCTGGTCGACCCCGGGCGGCGCGGACGGGCCGAACCCGCCACCGAAGCCACCGCCCCCACCGAAGCCACGCCCCGACGGGCGTACCCCCGAGGGGCGGTCGGAGGGCCGGGCGCGACCGGAGGGGATGGTGATCGTGACGCCGTGCTGGCGCAGGCAGTCGGCGTACGCCTGAAACGCCGCGCGGCCACCCGCACCGCCCGCGCTGGCCGGCGTGGCTGACGGCGTCGTGCCACCGCCGCCGCACGCCGCGAGCAGACCGACCACCATGGATGCGGCGATTGCGGCACCCCCGAGCACTACCCGCTTCGTCACCTGGCCGATCCAACCGGTACCGCCTTGGGGCCCGGTCAGAGCAACCTCGGAATCCGCTGTGAGTCCTGATCACTCACAGCAAGCTCCCAGCTTCCCCTGACGCAACCACAAGAAGGGTCCGGCAGACTCCCGCTCCATGACGTTGCGACGGCGGGGGCCGGCCGTGGTCGTGGTCGCGGTGGTCGCACTGGCCCTGGCGGTCACGGCCGGTTACGCCCTGCGCCGGGGCGGCGCGCCGAAACCGGTCGCGTCGAGCACCGCGCAGGTGGTCCGCGGCACGGTCACGGTGACCGCGTCGGCCGCGGGCACGGTGAGCATGGTGCAGACCCGCGGGTTGAGCTTCGCCACCACCGGGGTGGTGACCGAGCTGGATGTCAAGGTGGGCGACCAGGTGACGGCCGGGCAGGTACTCGCGCGGATCGACGCGACCGACGCGCAGAGCGCGGTCGACGCCGCCCAGCAGCAGCTCGACATCGCGCAGACCAACCTCACCAGGGCGCAGGCCCCCACGCCGACCCCCACCTGCCCGGCGGTCGCGGCCGCGGCGCTGCTGCTGCCGCCGGACCCGGGCGGCAGCGCGAGCCGGAGCCCGAGCCCCAGCTCCAGCGCGAGCGCGGCCGGCAGCCCCAGCGCGACCCCGCGACCCGGTCCGAGCCGCAGCGCGCCGACCGGCCACACCTCGTCCTGTTCAAGCGGCGGGGGTACGGGCAGCCGGGGCGGCGACCCGCTCGCCTCCGCCCAGCGTCAGGTCAACAACGCCGAGCTGGCACTGCTCCAGGCCCGGCAACGGCTCGCCGGTACCGTGTTGACGGCGCCGCTCGCCGGTCGGGTGATCTCGGTCGGTGGTGCGCTCGGTGGACAGGAACGCCCCGGGGGTACCGGCTTCATCGTGCTGGGCAACGTGTCGGACACCGAGGTCCAGGCGGAGTTCTCCGAGGCGGACGTGGCGCACCTCGCGGTCGGGCAGCCGGCCACGATCACGTTGGCCAACCGGACCGACCCGTACCCGGGGAAGGTCGCCCAGATCTCGCCCGCGGGTACCACCTCGGGGCGGTTGGTGCGGTACGGCGTACTGATCGCCTTCGACACCGTACCCACTGATCTGCTTTTCGGGCAGGGCGCGAGCGTCGCGGTGACCACGGCCCGGGCCGACGCGGTGCTGTCCGTCCCGTCCTCGGCGGTGCACGGTATCCACGACGGCACGGGCACCGTCACGGTCCGCGCGGGCGGCCGGGACTCCCAGCGGACGGTGACCATCGGCCTGCGGGGCGACCGGTTCACCGAGATCAGGTCGGGCCTGGCCGAAGGCGAACAGGTGGTCTTGTGAAAATCAATCTTCTCGGCTGGCCGAGTGCCGTCAACGCCGGGCTGGGCGTGCTCGCCGTCGTGGGCGCGGTCTGGGCCTTCCAGACGGTGACCGTGGCGAGTACGACCTCGACCTCGACGTCCGGCCAGCGGGTCGTCGCGGTGGGCGTGGGCGACGTGGTCGCCACGGTGTCGGCGTCCGGCACCGTGCAGAGCGCGTCGACGGCCAACGCCGACTTCACCACCAGCGGTACGGTGACCGAGATCGACGTGAAGGTCGGCGACCAGGTCGGCAAGGGGCAGGTACTGGCGAAGGTCGACCCGACCGCGGCGCAGGACTCGCTGAACACCGCGCACGCCAACCTGAACTCCGCCGAGCAGGCGCTGAGCCGGGCCCGGGCCGCGACGCCGAGCGACGCGGCCACCATCGCCTCGGCCCAGGCCCAGGTCGCCTCCGATCAGTCCACTGTGGACAGTGCGCAGCGGGCCCTGGACGGTACCGTCCTGAAGGCTCCGATGAGCGGTACCGTCACCGCCGTCAACGGCTCGGTAGGCGCGTCGTCATCCTCCTCCTCCGGCGCGTCGGGCAGCGGCGGTGGCTCCGGTTCCACCGGGGCCGCCGCCGCATCCTCCTCCACGTCGTCGTCCGCCACGTCCTCGTCGGGCTTCATCCAGCTCGCCGACCTGGGCCAGCTGGAGATCTCGGCGTACTTCGCCGAGGCCGACGCGACCAGGCTCAAGGTCGGGCAGGCGGCCACGGTGGCGTGGAGCGCGCTGGCCAACACGTCCGAGACCGGCACGGTGGCCAGCATCTCGCCCACCGCGACGACGCAGAACAACGTCAACTCGTACCAGGTGCTGGTGAGCCTTTCCGCCAAACCCGACGGGATCCGGCTCGGGCAGACCGTGACCGCCGCGGTGACCGTCGGGGAGTCCGATGGCGTACTCCGGTTGCCCAGTGCGGCGGTACGGTCGGCCGGCGGCCGGTTCACCGTCCAGCTCGCGGCCGGTGGGACGGTGCCGGTACAGGTCGGGGTCCAGGGCGACACGTTCGACGAGATCACCGACGGGCTGTCCGAGGGGCAGCAGGTGGTGGTACCCCGGCAGACCACCGGTACGACCAACGGCACCGGCTTCGGTGGCGGGGGCGGGTTCTTCGGCCCGGGCGGGCTCACAGGCGGCGGTGGCGGTGCCGGTGGCGGCCGTCGCGGTGGTGGCGGCGGATGACCGGGCAACCGGTCCTGGACGTACGCGGGGTCACCAAGACGTACGGGATGGGCGAGACCGAGGTACAGGCGCTGCGCGGGATGTCGTTGACCGTACGGCGGGGCGAGTACCTGGCCATCATGGGCTCGTCCGGCTCGGGCAAGTCGACGCTGATGAACATCCTCGGGTGCCTGGACATCCCGACCTCCGGCCGGTACCTGCTGGACGGCGTGGACGTGAGCCGGTTGACCGACCGGCAGCTCGCCCTGGTCCGCAACCGGCGGATCGGGTTCGTGTTCCAGGCGTTCAACCTGATCCCCCGCACCAGCGCACTGTCCAATGTGGAGCTTCCGCTGGCGTACGCCGGGATGAAGGCCGCCGAACGGCGGCGCCGCGCGATGGCGGCGCTGTCCATGGTCGGGCTCGCCGATCGGGCCCGGCACGAGCCCAACCAGCTCTCCGGCGGGCAGCAGCAGCGGGTGGCCGTGGCCCGGGCGCTGGTCACCGCGCCGGCCCTGGTCCTCGCCGACGAGCCGACCGGGAACCTGGACACCCACTCCAGCGCGGAGGTGCTCGCGGTGCTCGACCGGCTCAACCGCTCCGGCCGGACGATCGTGCTGATCACCCACGAGGCCGACGTGGCGGCTCACGCCAAGCGGCTGATCCGGCTCGTGGACGGCCAGATCGTCGAGGACACCCGATGAGGCTCATCGAAACGGTACGGTTCGCGCTGCGCGGGGTCACCGCGAACAAGCTGCGGTCCGGGCTGACCGTACTCGGGATGCTGATCGGGGTCGCCGCCGTGATCCTGCTCGTCGCGGTCGGCAACGGGTCGGCCAAGGCGGTACAGGCGCGGATCGCCCGGCTCGGTACCACCACCTTGACCGTCAGCAGCGGCGGCCGGCAGGTGGGCAACGGCGCGACCACGACGCAGAACACCTCGCTCACGATGGCCCTCGCGCAAGCCTTGCGGGACAAGGACTCCGCGCCCGACGTGAAGACCGTCTCGCCGGTGGTGACCACCTCCCAGGCGGCCACGTTCCAGGGCACCAGCCACACGATCGCGCAGATCGTCGGTACCGTGCCGAGCTACCTCGGCGCGTCCAACTACACGATCGCGCGCGGTTCGGTGTTCACCGACCAGGACGTGGCCGACGGGCGCAAGGTCATGGTCATCGGGCAGACCGTGGCCGAGGACCTGTTCGGCGACGTGGACCCGCTCAACCAGCAGGTCACCGTCAACGGCACCCTGTTCACCGTCGTGGGGGTGTTGGCCGCCAAGGACTCCACCGGCTTCACCGACCCGAACGACGTGGCGGGTGCGCCGATCAGCGCGGTGCAGCAGGCGTTGACCGGGTACGGGCCGGTGAACCAGATCGTCGTGGAGGCCAACAGCTCCGAGGCGGTACCGGCGGCGCAGGACGAGGTGACCGCCATCCTGACCCAGCGGCTGCACGTCACGGGTACGGCGCCGTTCCGGGTACAGAGCGCGTCGCAGTTGCTCACCACCGCACAGGACACCGCCGCGACGTTCACCACCCTGCTCGGCGCCGTCGCCGCGATCAGCCTGCTCGTGGGCGGGATCGGGATCACCAACATCATGCTGGTCACGGTGACCGAGCGGACCCGGGAGATCGGTATCCGTAAGGCGTTGGGCGCCCCGAAACGTACGGTGCTGACCCAGTTCCTGGTCGAGGCGACCGTGCTGAGCCTGATCGGCGGGCTGCTCGGGGTCCTGGCCGCGCTGATCGGGGCGCAGTTCACCATCGCCGGGATCAAGCCGGCGATCGTACCGAGCTCGATCGTCCTGGCCCTGGCGGTATCCGTGGCGATCGGGCTCTTCTTCGGCAGCTATCCGGCCAGCCGCGCGGCGGCTCTGCGACCCATCGAGGCATTGCGTTATGAGTAGCGTCTGGGACGGACGGCACTCCGTCGAACTCACCGAGCCCGTCGAGCTCGGCGACCCGTTCGCCGACGACCTGTCCGAGCAGCTCGCCGCCCGGGCACCCCGCCGGTACACCAACAAGGCGACCGTCCTGCTGGTCGGGGTCGTGCTGCTGGTCGGCGGGTTCCTCGGCGGCGTACAGGTGGAGAAGCACTTCGGCACCGCGGCCGCCTCGCCGACGACGTTCCCGAGCGGCTTCCGCAACGCCTCCGGCGGCGGCGGCACCACCGGTACCGTCAAGCTCGTGGACGGCTCCACGGTGTACGTGACACTGGCCAACGGGGACGTCGTCATCGTGCATACCACCGCAAACACCACGGTCACCCAGGCCGGCTCGGTCAAGGACCTCACCGCCGGCGCCACGGTCACGGTCACCGGCCAGACCGGCAGCGACGGCTCGATGACGGCGACCCGGATCGTCAAGACCCGCTAACGGTGCCCCTGGAAGAAGTCCCGGACGAGCGCGGCGCACTCCGCCTCCAGTACCCCTGAATGCACTTCGGGTCGGTGGTTGAGCCGGCGGTCGCGCACCACGTCCCACAGCGACCCCACCGCGCCGGTCCTGGGCTCCCACGCCCCGAAGACCAGCCGGTCGATCCGGGCCAGCACCAGCGCGCCCGCGCACATCGTGCACGGCTCCAGGGTGACCACCAGGGTGCAGCCGGCCAGCCGCCACGAGCCGGCGGCGCGAGCGGCGCCGCGCAACGCGACGATCTCCGCGTGCGCGGTCGGGTCGTGGCTCGCCTCGCGTTCGTTACGCCCGGCGCTCAGCTCCCGGCCGTCCGGGCCGAAGACGACCGCGCCCACCGGCACGTCGGCCGGCGCTCGCGGCGCCGCGCCGACCGGCGGTCCAGGCACTTCCGAAGGCGCCGCACCGGCGGATCCGGCGACCTCCAGGGCCCGCCGCATCCACGGGTCAAACCGACTCACGGAGCTGGTCGATGGCGTCCCCGGCACCGATCGCGGCGCACAGTTCGGCGGTGAGGTCGGCGGGCAGCATGCCTTCCCGCGCGCACACGGCGAGCAGCCGGGGCGCCGGTATGCCCAGGTCGGCCAGCAGGTCGGCGTCGCCGATCGGCTCGACGTCCGGATCGACCGGCGGGGTATCGCCCGCCTCGGTGGTCTCGGCGACCACCTCGTCCAGGTCGGGTACCGCCGTCTCCACGTCGCCGAGCAGCAACGCGCCCAGCCGGGACTCCTCGGCGAACGCGCTGTCCGAGCCGAACACCCGCAGGTCCTCGCCCTCGTCCAGGCGCAGGATCGCCAGGTACACGTCGTCG
>VAXX01000173.1:0-1899 GCA_005885115.1 Actinomycetota bacterium
TGGTAGTTGTGCGCGGTCCAGCGGTCGGCCTCGCGTACCGCGTCCGGGGTGCGTACCAAAGTCGTCATGCGCGTACCTCCAGGGTGCAGCACTTCGGACCACCGCCGGCCTTGCGCAGCTCGGAGAGGTCGACGCCGACCGGCTCGTACCCCCGCTCGCGCAGTTGGTTGGCCAGCCCCACGGCCTGCACCGGCAGGACCACCCGGCGCCCGTCGCTGACCGCGTTGAGGCCGAGCACCGCCGCGTCGATCTCGCTGGCGATGACCGCGTCGGGGTAGAGCTGGCGCAGCACCTTGCGGCTGCCGGCGGAGAAGGCCTCCGGGAGGTACGCGATGCCGGCCGGACCGCCGAGCACGGTGAGCGCGGTGTCCAGGTGGTAGAAGTGCGGGTCGACGAGCTGGAGCGTGACGACCGGGCGGCCGAACAGCTCCTGCGCCTGCGCGTGGGCGTGCAGGTCGGTGCGGAAGCCGGTGCCGGCCAGCAGGTACCGGTCGGTGAGCAGCAGGTCGCCCTCGCCCTCGTTGACGCTCTTGGCCTCCTGGGTCACGAAGCCGCGGGTGGCGAACCAGTCCAGGTACGCCGGTCCCTCCTCGGCCCGCTCCGGGAACCGGAACTCCGAGCCGAGCACCTTGCCGTCGATGACGGTCGCGCCGTTGGCGGCGAAGACCATGTCGGGCAGCCCCGGGATCGGGTCGATCAGGTCGACCGTGTGGCCCAGCGCGCGGTAGGTTTCCAGCAGCGTGGTCCACTGCGCGAGCGCGCGGTCGACGTCGACCGGCGCGGTGGGGTCCATCCACGGGTTGATCGCGTAGTCGACGGCGAAGTACGTCGGCCTGCACATGAGGTATCGGCGCATGCCTCCACGCTAGGGAGCCGGCACCCGCGAAACCATGCGAATGGCTTGCGCCCTACCAGCGGATCGTTGCGTTGTTTGCCTTGGTTCCAGCTTTCTGTTGCGCGGGATACGGTGGGCGGGTGCGACGCCCCGGCCTGATCGTCCTGCTCGGCGCCCTGACCGCGTTCGGTCCCATGTCGATCGACATGTACCTGCCCGCGTTCCCCGTCCTGACCCGGCACTTCCACGCCAGCCCCGCGCAGGTGCAGTTGACGCTGACCGCGTGCCTGGCGGGCCTGGCGCTGGGCCAGCTCGGGTACGGGCCGATGAGCGACGCGCTCGGGCGGCGCCGGCCGCTGTACGGCGGCCTGGTCGCCTACGTGGTCGCCTCGGGGCTGTGCGTCGTGGCGCCCTCGATCGCCGTACTGGTCGGGCTGCGGTTCGTCCAGGGGCTCGGCGGGGCGGCCGGGATCGTGATCGCCCGCGCGATGGTCCGCGACATGTACGACGGGACCGCCGCCGCCCGGTTCTTCTCGATGTTGATGGTTGTCAATGGCCTAGCGCCGATCCTGGCGCCGCTGCTGGGCAGCCAGATCATGCGGTACGGGTCGTGGACGGGCGTGTTCGCCGTCCTCACCGGGTACGGGCTGGTGCTGCTCGGCACGGCGTACCGGCTGCCGGAGACGCTGCCACCGCAGCGGCGGCGCAGCGGGCGCCTCGGGGACACGCTGGCCACCTTCGGGCGGCTGTCCCGGGACCGGGCGTTCATCGGGTACGCCGTGTGCGGCGGGCTGGTGTTCGCGGCGATGTTCGCGTACATCGCCGGATCGCCGTTCGTCCTCCAGGAGATCTACCACGTTTCCCCGCAGTCCTTCGCGCTCGCCTTCGGTGCCAACGCGTTGGGCATCGTGCTGTTCGGTCAGCTCAACTCGGTGCTGCTGCGCCGGTTCGGCGCGCGGGTGCTGCTGTCGGTCCTGCTGTGCGTACACCTGGCCGGGGCGCTGGGGGTACTGGCGGCGGTCGCATCCGGCTCGCACCACCTGTACTGGCTGCTGCCCCCGCTG
>VAXX01000173.1:1989-10674 GCA_005885115.1 Actinomycetota bacterium
CTGATCCTCGCGCTCAGCGTGGCCGCCAATGTCGCGCTGCGAACCCTCGCGCGGACCCCGGTCCCGGTACCGTTTCCGACATGAGCATTGTCTACGTCGGCTCGTACGGCTCAGGGATCTCGACCTTCGCGCGGGACGGGGCGCGGCTGACCCTGCTCGACCGGGTGGATACGCCGAACCCGTCCTGGCTCACGCTCTCCCCCGACGGCCGGACGCTGTACACCGTCGACGAGCTGGACTCGCCGTCCGTGGCGGCGTTCGAGGTCACCGGGTCCGGGCTGAAGCTGCTGAGCCGGGCGCCGACCGGCGGCGAGGCACCGTGCCACCTGCTGCTGCACCCGGCCGGGTACCTGCTGGCCGCCAACTACGGCAGCGGCAGCGTGTCGGTGCACGTACTCGGGGACGACGGGGTGGTGGGGCCACCGGTGGATCTGGTGCGGCACACCGGTTCCGGGGCGGACCCCGACCGGCAGGCCGGGCCACACGCCCACGAGGTACGGCTGGCCGGGGACCTGGTCGTGGTGGTGGACCTGGGACTGGACCGGCTGATCGGGTACCGGCTGGACCCGGCGACCGGGGCGCTGACGGTGGCGGCGGACCCGTTCGCGCGTACCCATCCGGGCGCCGGACCCCCGCACGCGGTGGCCCATCCGAACGGCCGCTGGTACGTCGCCGACGAGCTGGACTCCACGATCTCGGTCTTCGACCCGGACGTCAGCACCGGCGTCCTCCACCAGGTCGCCGCGCTCCCCGCCTCGTCGTCCACAGTGGACGGTGGGAACTATCCGGCCGGGATCGCGTTGTCCCGGGACGCCACCCGGGTGTACGTGTCCAACCGTGGCCGGGACACGATCGCGACCTTCGACGTCGATGCGCAGGGCGACCTCACGCTGATCGACGAGGTGTCCTGCGGCGGCTCGTGGCCCCGGCACTTCGCGATCGTCGAGGACCTCATGCTGGTGGCCAACCAGAAGTCGGACTCGGTGGTGTCGTTCGCGCTCGACCCGGCGACCGGGCTGCCCCGCCCGACCGGAGACGTCGTGACGCTGAGCACGCCAACGTGCGTACTGCCGGCGTGAGGTCAGACCCCGTGGCCGACGATCCGGCGCACGCTGCCCTCGGCCAGCCGGTACGACAGGCCGACCACGCCACACCGGCCGTCGGCGACCCGCTCGGCGATGACCGCTGAACGGGTGGCCAGCAGCTCGACCGTGTACCGGATGTGCTCGGTCACGGCCGCCTCCGGGTCGGCGACCGCCCGGTCCCGGGCCGCGAGGACGCTCAGCATGACCCGCTCGACCACGTCGCGGATGTACCCGCTGGGGGTGGTCCCCTCCTGCAACGCGTCCAGGGCGGCGGCGATGGCGCCGCACGAGTCGTGCCCGAGGACGGCGACCAGCGGCGTATCGAGGGTGGCGACGGCGTACTCGATGCTGCCCAGCACCTCGGGCCCGACCACGTGCCCGGCCGTGCGTACCACGAACAGGTCGCCCAGGCCCCGGTCGAAGATGAGCTCGGCGGCGAGCCGGGAGTCGGCGCAGCCGAACAGCACGGCGAACGGCCGCTGCGCGGGCGCGACGGCGGTCCGCCGGTCGGCATCCTGGTTGGGATGCAGCCGCTGCCCGCTGATGAACCGCTCGTTGCCTTCCAGCAACAGCCGCAGCGCCCCCGCCGGCTCGATCTCGCTCATGCCCGCCCCCCTGTCGGTTCAGGCGATTATCCCCGACCTGGGTCTACGTCGGTCAAGACGCTGGCGCGCAACCTGACGAAGGTGGCGTTGCCCACCCGCTCCAGCACCGCCTGCCGGCGCAGGTCCGCGGTGAACGCCTCGGCGCCGTGGTACCGGTCGCCGTCGCACTCGATCGCCAGGCGCCGGCCGTCCGGGGCCGGTACCACGAAGTCGATCCGGTACCCGCCGATCCGGAACTGCGGCACCGGTTGCAGCCCACGGTCCCGCAGCCGGAGCAGGACGGCCCGCTCGAAGTCGTTGGTACACAACGTTTCCGGCTCGACCGGTGCGGCGTCGCCGCCGCGCGGCCGGGTACAGTACGCCAGCAGCAGGGCCCGGGCGTCGTCGGCGGTCAGCTCCCCGAGCTGTACCGAGTGGAACAGCCACAACTGGTCCCGGGCGCGGGAGGCGGCCACGTTGATCCGGCGGTGGAAGTCGCGCTTGCTGAACGCCCCGATCGGCGCCCCCGGTGCCACCACCATCGAGATGAGCACCACGTCGCGCTCGTCCCCTTGGAACGTATAGGGATCGCCGACCCGCAACTGTCGGCGCTCCAGCTCCTCCGGGCCGATCTCCTCGCGCAGCCGGTGATGCAGGTACGCCGCCTGCCCGCTGGTGGACAGCAGGCTCACCACGCCCAGCGTCTTCCCGTCGTACGCGGGATCGGCGACCATCACCGCGACCCGGCTCACCAGCGCCTCGGCCTCCGGTACGTTGACCTCGCCGAAGTCGCTGGTCCGTTCGCGCAGCCCGCCCGGTACGAAGACGGCGTGCACCGGGGTACCGATGCCGGTCGGCAGGTCGGCCCGCAACGGCTGGATCTTCCGGTCGTAGTAGTGCTCGCTGGAGAACGAGATGATCGCCGGTACGCACCGGAAGTGCTCGGTCAGCAGGATGCGCTCCGGCGAGCGGCGCACGGCGTGGTCGTACAGCGAGCTTTCGGTGTCGAAGTGCTCCCCGGACGGTACGTCGGCCAGGTGTGCCCCGATCAACGCCTGTACCCGCTCGGTCGGCACCCCGACGATCTGCGGCCCGATCTGCTGGTCGTCGCCGACCACGACGGCCCGCTTCGCCAGTGACAGGACCGGCAGCGCGAAGATGTCGGCCTGCGAGGCCTCGTCCACGATGACGACGTCGAACGCCGCTTCCCCGCCCCGGAACTGTTCGAGGGCCCGGTCGATGGACATCACCCACACCGGTACGGCGTCGACCGCTTCGGCCATCGCCCGCTGGGCGACGGCCTGCCAGTGCGCGGCGCTCTTGCCGGTCCCCTTGCCGATTTTCCGTAGCGCCGCCGTCCAGTCGGCGAGTGCCGCCTTCTTCCGGTCGTCCAACGTACGCGCGACCGACAGCCACGCCGAGGTGACCACGAGATCCCGGGTCAGTTGCTGGATCCGGTCGCGGCAACGCTCCACCCGCCGGCCCAATCCGGCGGTGTCGACCGCGCCGACGGTTTCGTCGAACCAGGTCTGCGCCTGCCGCCAGCGCCACGCGCGCAGTGCGGTCTCGCCGCTGTCCGGAAGCGCTTCACCGCTCTCGATCTCGACCGTCCACTGTGGAGCGACGAGGCGCAGCCGGGCGGACAGTTCGGCGAACCGCAGGGCATCCGGCCGGATCGTCCACAGTCGACGGATCTCCGCGAGCGCGTCGTCCCAGTCAACCATGTCCTCCGCGTGCCAGGCGGCGGCCAGCTCGCCCAACGTCGGCGAAGAAGCCGCGACCTGGTCCACCCAGCCGGACAGCGCCTCGCGCTCGGCGCTCAACCGGTCAGCGGTCAGCACGTTGCCGCACGCCTCGACGGCACCGGCGAGCTCGGCGAGGGTACGGGCGTCGATATTGCGCTCGCACCGTGGGTACAGCGCGACGACCTGGTGGTACAGCGCCGGCCAACGACGCCGTTCCCAGTCCAGCGCGTCGAGTGCGGTGTTGAGCAACGGTCCGGCCCACACCTCCGGCTCCGCTCCCGGCGGGAGCGGGAAGCCCAGGCGCGTCGACCATTCCGCCCACCGCGCACCGAGCTGCCCGCGCAACTGCTGGCGCTCGACCGAGGCGATCACCAGACCGACATCAGCGAGGGTACGCACGGGTTCGCCGTCCACCGCACACTGCTCCATCAGCCGGTGCAGATCGCCCTGGGTGAGCCGGCCGACCTTCTTCCCTTCGGCGAGGCGGCCCCGGATCTCACCGAGCTGACCGAGCAACTGGCGGGGCTGGGCGAGCACATCGTCGGGTACCTCGACGGTCCGCCCGGCCAGGAAGGCGGTACGCCGGCCCAGCTCGGTCAGCGTCTGCTGGCACGCCAGCACATGCGCGTCCCAGACCGTCTGCCAGCTCGGGTCGCGTACGAGGTGACCGAGCCGGTCGGTCCAGCTACCTTCGCGCCGGGTCAACTCGTCGGCCTCGGCGCGCAGCGTACGGGCCAGCTCGTCGAGCTGGGTCTGGTTGAGCCGGCGTACCCCGTCGACCGCGATCCCCCGGTCGAACAGGACATCGACCACCTTGAGCGCGTCGTTGAGCGCGGTCCTCCGCGCGGCCAACTGTTCCCCGGTGGGCAGTTGACCGTCGACCGGCAACGGGCCCAACGCGGCCGCCCGGTCCTCGGGTGGGACGTCCCGGGCGATGTCCGCGAGGACGGCGAACTCGGCCGGCTCCAACGGAGCTGGAACGTCGACCGGGATCGGGTCCGGGACGAGGTTGAGCGTGGGAGCGTACCGGCGCAGCCAGGTGCCGACCTCGCTGGCCGTCGCCGTACCCGCCTCCAGGTCGAAGGTCGCGGCCTCGCGCGCCGCCGCCTCGCGCAACCGGTCCTGCGCGTCGGCCAGCTCCGCCTCGGCCCGCTCGATCTCCTCGGTGAGCCGCTGCACCCAGCGCGCCTCGGCGGCCTGGTCCAACGTGGCCGCCCGGTCGGACAGCTCGCGCGCGGCGATCTGCAGCTGTACCAACTGATCCGCCGACCGGCCGAGCAGTGCCAGGCACAGCGGCTGGATCTCCTCGGGCAGCCCGTCGCGGAGCACCCGCAGCGGGTCCTCCTTCTGGGCCAGCACCAGTACCCGCTTCCCGTGTGCCATCAGGTGGCAGATCAGGTTGCGGATGGTGTGCGTCTTGCCGGTGCCCGGCGGCCCCTGTACGGACACGTTGCGGTGTACGGCCAACCGGCGCGCGATCGACTCCTGCGCGTCGTTCGTCGGCATCGGCATGAGCAGCCGGCTGCCGGCCACGGTCCAGTCCTCGGCGGCGTCGCCGGGCATCACCAGCCGGCTCGGTTCGTGCGCGAGGATGCTCGCCAGGGCGCCGACCTCACCGTCCACTGTAGACAGCCGGTCGCGCATGTCGGTCAGGAACCGGCGGACCATCCGCTGGCGGGGCCGGACGAACAGCACTCCGGTATCCACCACGTGCGCCCCGGCGACGGGCGGCGCGCCCACCTCGCGCAGCACCGGATCCAGCCCGAGCCGGCGCAGTGCCCGCTCGGCGAACTCGCGCCGTTCGGCCGCGTCCCACGGGTCGACCTCGACCTGTCCGCTGGCGTTGCCCAGTTCCAGCAGGTCGCCGACCCGCCGGTTGTCCAGGTCGGTGAACGCGTCGGTCTGCAACCGGGGCGGGCCCTGGGGCAGCACACTCACCACGGTGGCTTCGGCGTCGTACTCCACCGCGACCGGAGTCGCGATCAGCGGGTACGTGACCCGTTCGCCGTCCAGCTTCGCGGTGAGGATCGCGTGGCCCCACACGAGTTCCAGCCGGGACACGTCGACGTCGAGCCGGTACCGCAGATCGTAGAGCTTGTCGTGCAGGCGCCGGGTGGCCTCCGCCGCCGCGGCCGCGGCGGCCCAGGGCCGCCACACCGCGTCGAGCCACGCCTCGAACTCCTTCGCCCGCTCCGGCTCGACCGCGCCGTCGGTCCGGTCGTCCCGCAACCGTGGAGTGTCCACATAGGACAGATCCCAGACCAGATCGGGGACGAAAGCCGGCGGTATCACCGGATTGGCCGGCGGCGTCGGTCGCCCGACCCGCAGCCACGGCGCGGTCGGATCGGCGGGGCCGACGCGCAGCGCCGGATGCGTCGGCAGATCGGCCTGCCAGAAGGCGTCCGTAGCGGGTACCGTGCGGGCCGGTTTCTCCAGCAGCGCGCGGACCGCGAGCAGGTACTCCACGAGTGAGGTCGCGCGTTCGCGCACGACCTCAGGACTGTCCGGCCCAGTCTCCATCACTCGACGGTAGCGGGCTCCTGCCAACTCGGCCACGTTGCCACGTCGGCGGCCGGCCCGGCCGCGTTATACCCAGCACGGATCGGGTATTCACTCGACGTGATTCTCGTGGGTACGTCGGGTTGGCAGTACCGGGACTGGCGTGACCGGTTCTACCCGGCCGGTACGCCGCAACGCCTATGGCTCGAACACTATGCGCGGAACTTCGCCACGGTCGAGGTGAACAACGCGTTCTACCGGCTGCCCGAGCGGGACACGTTCGTGAAGTGGCGCGAGCGTACGCCCGCCGACTTCTGTGTCGCCGTCAAGATGAGCCGGTACCTGACCCACATCAAGCGCCTGAACGAGCCGGCCGAACCGGTACAGCGCTTCCTGTCCCACGCACAGGGGCTGGGCGACAAGCTCGGCCCGGTACTCCTGCAACTTCCCCCATCGCTATCCATCGATCTGACCGCGCTCGATGAAACGCTCGCCCTGTTCCCGCCGTCGCTGAAGGTCGCCGTCGAGCCGCGACACCCGAGTTGGTGGACCGACCAGGCGCGGGAACTGCTGGAGAAGCACGGTGCCGCGCTGTGCTGGGCCGACCGCAAGGGCCGGGCGGTGACCCCGTTATGGCGTACCACCGACTGGGGGTACCTGCGGATGCACGAGGGCCGGGCCCAGCCGCGCCCCCGCTACGGCGCGGCGGCCCTGCGCACCTGGGTCGAGCGCATCGCGGACTTCCCGACCGCGTACGTCTACTTCAACAACGACCCGGGCGGCGCGGCCATCGCCGACGCGACCGCCTTCGCCGCCCAGGCGCACCGGCGGGACCTGCCGGTATCGAGAACGCCGGAAAGCCTTTAGTGGGCCGGGTTCTTGGTGTGCGGGCGCTTGCCCAGCTCCCGCCAGTTCTTCTCGGCGACGTCGATGCCGTAGTGCCGCGCCGCCGCCTGGATGTTGGCGAACGCCTGGTCCCGTTCGGCATCGGAGACGCCCTGTACCTGGTCGAAGCGCGCCAACGCGTTCTGTACGTGCCGGGCGTCGGTCAGCGGTTCCTTGCGCTTGTCGGGAAACGCGTACGCGCTGTCCGGCAACTCCCTGCGCTCCTTGCTGGACAGCTCACCGTGCTCGTCGTGCGGCTTCCACGTGGTCGTCATACCTCCGGGTGCCCGGCCGGTACGGCGGGCAAACGGCGCTGGTTCGCCTCCCAGGTACGGGTCATGTGGCGCTCGGCGAAGAACGCCCCGAACGGTACCGTGCCGGCCAGCAGCACCAGGACCATCCGTACCAGCGGCACCCGCAGCTTCACGGTGATCTCGAAGGCGAACACCAGGTACACGATGTAGAGGTACCCGTGCAGCATGCCAATGATCGTCTCCGGTCCCTTGTCGTGGCCCCAGATCTGCACCGGGATCGCGTAGAACACCAGGAGCAGCAGGAGTACCGCGGTCACGTACGCCAGGACGCGGTAGCGGATCAGCACGCCCCGGCCGACCGGGCGCTCGGTGCTCGACATGCCCGCAGCGTACCGAGCGACCCTGGAACCAGGGCGCGCAGTCCCCGAGCGACGCGCCAGCACGCCCGCTGTCCGGTTACTCCGCTATGCCGGCTTGGGCCATCACAAGGCGTCAGTGCGCCGATATCCGTCGGTAGTTCAGCCAAGATCGTGGTGAAAGTTGGCGTATTCCGCCTGCCGCGCAGGGGATGGCAAATTAGAGCGGCTTGGATATGGTGCTTTTCGTCTGGACGTCAGCTGTCCCCCTGGTCAGCGCCAGACAGGCCGCCGAGTCACCAGCTCGAGTGAGCCGGGGAACCATTGCGGTGGGCCGCGCGACATGGGCCCGTCGCCGGGGTGAATCCGCGGTGTACGCACCGTGGTAGGGCGACTTCTTCCCGCCCGAATCCGTCAGCTAACCCGGTAGGCGGTTGCCGGTCGGAGCATCCGCGCCGGCAAACGGAAGAAGGAGTTTCCCTCTTGGCACCCCTCGCCCCCCGGGGATTACGCCGGATCACCGTCGCCGTCGTATTGACTGCTGTCGCTGTCACGGTATCCGCGCTGCTCTCCCCGACCCCGGTCCATGCCGACCCGTCCACCGCCCAACTCGCCCAGCAGGTCGAGGAGCAGGGCCGCGCGCTCGGCGTCATCGTCGAGCAGTACAACACCATCGACGTGCAACTGGGCCGGACCAAGGCACAGCTGGACGACATTCAGGCGCGCATACCGCAGCTTTCCGCCCAGGTCGACCAGAGCGCGGCCGCGGTCAACGCGCTGGTGGCCCACGCGTACGAGGGCTCGACAATGAGCAGCTTCGATGCGCTGCTGTCCGCCGGTGGCCCCGGCGACCTCATCGACCGGATGAACACCCTCAGCGTGCTGGCCCGCGGGCAGCAGCGGGACATCGCCACGCTGCGCGCCGCGCGCGACCGGCTGCAGAGCCAGAAGGCTCAGCTCGACACGCTGCTGGCACAGCAGACCGCGCAGCAGAGCGACCTGTCCACCCGCAAGGCGACCATCGAGGCGAAGATCGCCGCGCTGAAGAAGCAGCAGGACGAGCTGGCCCGGCGCCAGGCCGAACAGGCCCGCGCCGCCGCCGCGGCAGCGGCCGCCGCGCACCGCCCACCGCCACCACCCCGAGGGGGTACGCCGCCCCCACCGCCCCCGCCGGTGTCCGGTCGGGTCGGGCGGGTCATCGCGTACGCGTACGCCCAGCTCGGCAAGCCGTACGTGTTCGGCGCCGCCGGCCCGGGCGCGTTCGACTGCTCCGGTCT
>VAXX01000415.1 GCA_005885115.1 Actinomycetota bacterium
GTTCGTCACCGCCGAGAACGCCGGGGCAAGCCCATTGATCGCCAACCGCACCACGGTCGGCCCGTGGGAAACCTTCCAGCTCATCCACAACGCGGACGGCAGCGTCAGCTTCAAGGCCGTCAACGGCCAGTACGTTACGGCAGAGAACGCCGGCGCCAGTGCGCTGATCGCCAACCGCGGCACGATCGGACCCTGGGAGGAGTTCGACCTCATGGGTAGCTGACCGCCAGTGGGCAACCAACTGGGGCCGGTGCCTGTCGCCGGCCCCCGGTTGGTTGGACCGGGACAGTGACCACGCCGACCCGGCTGCCAGGTATGCCGTGGACAGGCCGGGGAGACTGGCCCGAAGGTACCGACTCGTGCGCGGGGGTGGGACGGGGTGGCGGAGCACCGTTGTGCCTGTTTAGCTGTGCGCACTTTGGACTCTGACACGGGGTGGTGTGATGATGCGTTCAGTCGGTCCTGTTGGGCGTTCTCGGGCGGTTGCCGTGGTGGCCGTCGGGATTGTGTCCGTGTTCGTCGCCGTTCCTGCGGGCCACGCGGCGCCACCGAAGGCACCCTCCACGGCCGCCTCGGCCGGGCCGGTGACCGAGGGGCAGGCGTTGGCCCAGGCCCGCCGGACGCACAAGCCGGTACCGGTGGACGCCGCGACGACGCCGACCGACACTCTGGTCGCGGACCCGGCCGGGACGTTGACGTTGACCCGGGCCGCGGTGCCCGTCCGTAAGCGGATCGGCTCCTCGTGGAAGTCGCTCGACCCGACGTTTACCCGCCGCGCGGACGGCACGGTGGCGCCCGCGGTGACGACGAGTGGTGTCGTGTTGTCCGGTGGTGGGAGTGGCCCGCTGGCCACGGTGACGGCGGCGGGGAAGTCGCTGTCGCTGTCGTTCCCGGTGTTTCTGCCCACACCGGTGCTGGGCGGCGCGACCGCGACGTACCCGAACGTGATGCCTGACATCGACCTGCGGGTGACGGTCGACGCGCAGGGTGGGTTCAGCGAGGTACTGGTTGTCAAGACCCGAGCCGCCGCGGCGGATCCGGCACTGGCGACGTTGAGTCTGGGGGTACGAGCTGCCGGGGTCACCATCGGTGCCGACGCGGCGGGTAACGTGAGCGCGAGGGACCGCGCGGGCCGGGCGGTGTTCACCGCACCGGCGCCGGTGATGTGGGACTCGGCGCCGCCGCCGGCGGGTACGGCCGTGGCGACCGACCCGCACACGGGGACCCGGGTCGCCGCCCGTACCGGAAGCCCGCTGGAATCCTCGGCGGCCGGGCCGGGGACCGCTGCGCGGGTCGCGCGGATCCGGGCCACCGCGACCCCTTCCCGGCTCGCGCTCACGCCGGACCGGGCGATACTCACGGGCGCGGGTACCGTTTTCCCGGTCTTCATCGACCCGACGTGGTCAGCGGTCGGTGCGACGCGCGGCGCGTGGGCGAGCGTGTCGGAGCACTACCCGAGCACGAACTACTGGTACGCCACGCCCGACCCGCAGGGGTACATGCAGGTGGGCAACTCGGGCACGATGTGGTCGCACACGCTGGTCAACTTCCCCATCGACACCGGTACCCTGCGGGGCGCGGCCATCCAGTCGGCGCAACTCAACACCACCGAGAACTGGTCGTACTCCTGCAACCCGAGCACGGTCAACCTGTACGCCCCGGGCACGACGCTGACGCAGTCCAACGCGACGTGGAACTACTGGGCCGGTGTCAGCCTCGGCAGCGCGGTCGCGTCGGCGCACGTGGCGCACGGGTACAGCTCCAGCTGCCCCGCCGCAGGCGTGGGGTTCAACGTGCTGTCCGCTGTCACCACGGACGTGGCGGCGAGCAAGTCGACGCAGACGTTCGTGCTGACCGGGGTGAACGAAGCGAGCGACGTCAACAGCTGGAAGGAGTTCTACGCCAGCGGGTCCAACACGGTTCCGACGCTGTCGATCACCTACAACCACCCGCCGAAGCAGCCTACCGGGATGACGACGTCACCGGTGACCGACTGCGCGGCGTCGACGCCGACGACGATCGGCGACAGCGCGGTGTATCTGTACGCCCCGATGGCAGACCAGGATCCGGGTACGCTCGGCGCGACGTTCCAGCTGTGGCAGACTTCGACACCGGGTACGGTCCTCGCGTCCACCGACCCGAACCAGTTGACCGGCTCCCCGGGTGACACCGCGACGTTCGTCGTTCCGGAAGCGACCCTCAAGACGGCCACCGGCGGCGCGATCACGGAGTTCTCGTGGCATGTCGACGTCACGGACTTCATCGCGACGAGTTCGTGGTCGGCGACCTGTAGCTTCTACTTCGATCCCACCCGGCCGGGTCAACCGGTCGTCACACCTGCGTCGGGTTCTCTCGGGATCGGCCAGCTCGCCTCGTTCCCGGTGAGCCCGCCCGCGACGGGTACGACGCCGTCGAGCTACCTGTACCAGCTCAACGGAGGACCGTACGGGACGGTCGCGGCCACTAACGGGTCGGCCACCGTGACGGTGACTCCTGGCCGGTTCACCAACGTGCTCACCGTGACGAGCCTGTCGGCGGGCGGCAACGTCGGCGATACGGCGAGCGTCGTGTTCAACGCGGTCCCGCCGACGACCCCTCAGGCGGATCAGGACCTGACCGGTGACGGGGTACCGGACGTGGTCGCGGTGGGCGGGCAGCGTTCGCTTCCGCCGGGCCTGTGGCAGGCGCGCG
>VAXX01000416.1 GCA_005885115.1 Actinomycetota bacterium
CGCAATCAGCCCGGTCAATCTGAGTTTCCGCTCCGCAACACGATCGGGGGTTAATCCTCAACGGCCCGGGTAGGGACCCGCCATGCAGGCGACGACGGTACGACCGGGGTCCCGCCGGTCCTGGCCCCGGGTCCTCGGCGTGGGCCTGCTGCTGTGGCTCGCGACCGCCGTGGTGACCGTACTGACTGGCAACATCAACCTGATCCCGACGCTGGTCCTGCTCGGCGCGTTCCTGGTACCGGCGACGTTCGTGATCTGGGCGCTGGAACGGTGGCAGGACGAGGATCTGACCGCGGCGACCGTGGTGCGTGCGTTCCTGGTCGGCGGGCTGCTCGGCGTGCTCGGCGCGGCGGTGCTCGAGGCGTACCTGCTGCACCCCTCGCCCTGGTCACCCGGCACCTGCCGCACCGGCACGCCACCGACGGGATCGTGCTCGGCGCGGCCGTCGGGTTCGGCTTCGCCGCGTTCGAGACGGCCGGGTACGCGTTCAACGCGCTGCTGACCGTACGGGGACTGTCCGTCGGGGCGGTGGTGCAGACCGAGCTGCTGCGCAGTGTCCTGGCCCCGGTCGGGCACGGGCTGTGGACCGCGATCCTCGGCGGGCTGCTGTTCCAGGGGCTGCAACGGGGCCGCTGGCTCAGCGGCCGGCTGGTCATCGGGCTGCTGTGGGTGTCGTTCCTGCACGCCCTGTGGGACAGCTCGCACGAGCTGGCCGTAGTGATCACCTTCGTGCTCACCGCGACGACCCGGCAGGTACAGCTACTGCAGGCCGGGTACCTGCCGCCGGCAAGCCCGGCTCAGGTACACCTGTTCACCGTCCTGTCGCTGGCGTCCCTGGGCGTCGTCGCGGTCCTGGGGCTGCTGACCCTGTGGGGCGTGACCCGGTCGGCCCGGGCCGACGACGCCCGGGTCGGCTCGCTGCCCCGGCGGTACGCGCCCGGATACCGCTACGGCTGAGCCGCCCACCTCAGCGCAGCACGTCCCAGGCCCGGTCGCGCAGATCCTGGTAGGCCGCCCGGACCGGGCCGGCGGCCGGCGCGTGGACCGGGTGGGCCGGGACTGTCCACTGTGGAGGCTCGGGGGCGCCGGCGAGTGCCCAGGCGGCCTGCCGGGCCGCGCCCAGCGCCACGTACTCGGCCGGCTCGGGCACCGCGACGGGCGCGCCGAGCAGCGCGGGGGCCAGCGCCCGGACCGCGGCCGACGCCGCGCCGCCGCCGATCAACAGAATCCGATCCACCGGTACGCCCTGGGCGCGCAGCGCGTCGACGCCGTCCGCGAGGCCGCACAGCAGTCCTTCGACCGCCGCCCTGGCCAGGTTCGCCGGGGACGCGTTGGTCCGGGTGAGCCCGCCGAGCAGGCCACGGGCGCCCGGGAGATTGGGGGTACGTTCACCGTCCAGGTACGGCAGCAGGGTCAGCCCACCGGCACCGGGTTCGGCGGACAGTGCCAGATCGTCCACAGTGGACAGTGGTACGCCGAGCAGGTTCGCGGTCGCGGACAGTACCCGGGCGGCGTTGAGGGTACAGACGAGCGGAAGGTACCGGCCGGTCGCGTCGGCGAAGCCGGCCACCGTACCGGACGGGTCGGCGGTCGGGCGGTCGGCGACCGCGAAGACGGTGCCGGACGTACCGATCGACACGACCGCCTCGCCCGGCCGCAGTCCCAGGCCCAGCGCGGCGGCCATGTTGTCCCCGGTACCCGGACCGAGTACGGCACCCGAGCGGGTCTCCCCCACGATCTCGGCCGGCCCGGCGACCCGGGGCAGCGCGAGCTCCCGCCCGAAGGCCAGGGCCACCAGGTCGGGGCGGTGGTGCTCACCGAACGGCGACCAGTACCCGGTCCCGGAGGCGTCGCCCCGATCGGTCGTGGGCGCCCCGGAGGCGCGTAGCCGGTGCGTCAACCAGTCGTGCGGCAGCAGGACGGTGGCGGCCCGGTCGGCCAGAGTCGTTTCGTGCCAGGCGAACCAGCGCAGCTTGGTCACCGTGAAGCTGGCCACCGGTACCGAACCTACGGCGTGCGCCCAGACCTCCGGGCCACCGAGCTCGTGGATCAGGTCCACCGCGGCCGACGCCGAGCGGGTGTCGTTCCAGAGCAGCGCCGGGCGGACCACGGTACCCACGGGGTCGAGCGCGACCATCCCGTGCTGCTGCCCGGCGACCGCGAGCGCGGCCACGCCGTCGAGCAGCCCGGCGCTGGCCGTCTCGTACGCCTCCCACCACACCCGCGGGTCGAGCTCGGTGGCGTCGGGGTGCGGGGCGACCCCGGAGCGCAGTACCTCGCCGGTGTCCGCGTCGCACACCACCACCTTGGTCGACTGGGTACCCAGGTCGACCCCGGCGACGACGGTCACCGTACGCCCAGCAGATGGTCCATCGCGAGCTGGTCCAGCCGCTCGTACGCCATCCCCCGGGCCGCCAGCGCCTCGATGTCGGGCGTCTCCGCGCGGACCTCGGCGAGCGACTCGCCCGGGTCCAGGGTCGGCCGGGCCAACTCGGGGACCCGGGCGTCGG
>VAXX01000336.1 GCA_005885115.1 Actinomycetota bacterium
TGGGGATCCTGCTGGCCGTGCTCGGTACGGCGATCGTGGTCTCCCGCGCCTCGACCGAGCGGGCCGTGCTGGACCGGAGTCTGGCGACCGCGGCCGGTGAGAAGGCCGCTCTGGTCGACACGGAGTTGCAGCGCGTGCAGGCGCTGGCCCTGGTCACGTCGCGGATCCCACCGTTCTCCGAGTTCTACGCCGACGAGGGTTCGCAGGCCGCCGCCATCGCCGCGGTCGCGGGCCCCGGCCGGGAGATCAACAACGCACTGGCGTACCTGTGGCAGCTGTACCCCGACCGGCTGGTCGAGGTCGGCTACGTCGACGTGGACGGGGCGGAGGACGCCCGGGTGGTCAACGGCCGGCCGGTACCCGCCGAGGCGCTGTCGCACGACGTACGCAACTGGCCGTCGTACGAGCAGGGGGTGAACACCCCGGAGGGTACGGCGCGGATCAGCGCACCGTTCACCTCGCCGGCCGCGCACGTACCGGTGGTGGCGGCGACCGTCCCGGTGGCGGTGGACGGGCGGGTCCGTGCCTACGTCGAACTCGAGCTGGCCACGGCCGCGTTGGACCGGGTGCTGTCTGCTGACCGCGACCCCCGCCTCGGCCTGCGACTGGTCACCGGCACAGGTACAGCGGTGGCCGGCGCCGGGCCCACGTCCACCCCGCCGCCGGCCCAACTGGTGAGCGGTCTGTCCGCCGCCGGCCGGTGGCGCTACGCGGTACGCCCGGTGCCGCAGGCCGCCAACTGGTACGTGATCGCCGCAGGCCACCCGCAGTCAGCGCTCGGCGTGGCTGTGCAACCCACCCAGGCCGCCGTACTCGGCCTCGCGGTGGCGATGTTCGCGCTGGCGCTGGTCGGGTTCCGCCGTGCCCGGGCCGCGGCCACGAGGGAGTTCGCCGCCGAGCAGCAGGCACGGGCCGACGCCGAACAACGGTCCCGGGTTGACGCGTTGACCGGGCTGTTCAACCGCCGCCACACGATGGAGATGATCGAGCACGAACTGGCCCGCGCCTCCCACGGCCCGGGGGTCGGGGTACTCATGTTCGACGTCGACCACTTCAAGCGGGTCAACGACCGCCACGGGCACGCCGGCGGCGACGCCGTGCTCGTCGAAGTCGCCGAGCGGCTGCGCGACGGGGTACGAGAATGGGACCTCGTCGCACGTATCGGCGGTGAGGAGTTCTGCGTGGTAGCCCCCGGCCTGGACTCCGAAGCGGCGGTCGCGGCGCTCGGCGAGCGGCTGCGGCATGCTGTTGCGGAACGACCCGTGACCCTGCCCGGCGGTATCGCCGTGCCAGTGACCATCTCGGTCGGCGCGGCCATGGTCGCGCACGGCGACGGATCAGCCGAACACGCGCTCGAGTTCGCTGACCGGGCCCTGTACGCGGCCAAGCGCAACGGCCGCAACCGGCTTCGCCGCTTCTCCCAACTCGACACCGCCGACCTGCGCGCCGAACAGCCCGAGTGTCTGCACATCGCCGAAGCCCTGGCAATCAGCAGCGACCTGCGGGAAGGCAACCTGGCCGCGCACAGCCGGCAGGTCGCCGAGCTGTCCGCCGCGATCGCCCGCCGCCTCGGCCGGTCCGAGGAGGACGTGCTGCGCGTGCAACTCGCCGGCTGGCTGCACGACGTCGGCAAGATCGCCGTACCGGACTCCATCCTGGCCAAGCCCGGTCCGCTCGACGACGCCGAGTGGCAGATCATGCGTACCCACCCGGCCGTCGGCGCGGACCTGCTGCGCCACTTCCCCGAACTCGCCCCGGCCTGCCCGGCCGTACGCCACCACCACGAACGCTTTGACGGCGCGGGCTACCCCGATCGGCTGGCCGGCGAGCAGATCCCGCTGGACGCGCGGATCGTGGCCGCAGCCGACGCCTACTCGGCGATGACCGCCGACCGGTCCTACCACACCGCCCGATCGGTGCCGGAGGCCATCGAGGAGCTGCGCCGCTGCGCCGGCAGCCACTTCGACCCAGCCGTCGTGGCCGCACTCGTCGCCGAACTACTACACTCCGCGATGAGTACGGTGGCGTAGGCACACGGGGCTGTGCCCGGGGCGGGAGTCGAACCCGCATGCCTCGCGGCTGCCGCTTTTAAGGCGGCTGTGTCTGCCATTCCACCACCCGGGCGCTGGGGCAACGGTAACCGGTGAGGTGATCTGGCGCATGGGCCTTTCAGAGCGTTGGTCAGCCCGGTACGGGTGGGGTGACCTCGGTAAAACTCTCCCGGGGATCATGCAGTTCGCCGAGGGCGACCACCTCGCGCCGGAAGAACAGGGCCAAGGTCCAGTCGATGACGACCCGTACCTTGCGGTTGACGCTGGGGATCCGCGACAGGTGGTACGTGCGGTGCATGAACCAGGCCGGGAAGCCCTTGAGCTTGATCC
>VAXX01000337.1 GCA_005885115.1 Actinomycetota bacterium
CACCCACATGACCGCGCGGTAGAGGCCGATCCCGGCCAGCGCTCCGAAGGCGGTCAGCACGACGGCGACGAACAGGCAGGGCAGGGTCACGCCCGAGCGCGGCTGCTCCTCCGCGTCGACCGGTCCGCGCCAGATCGGCGGCGGCCCGATCCGTTCGGCCTGCTCGCGTAGTGCTCGTAGGCGCTCCCGGGCGGGCGGTGACAGGACGGCCGGATCGCCGGCGAAGTGCAGCAACCGCAGGCGTAGCCACGGCGACGGGTTCGCCCGCTCGAACGCCGCCAGTTCCGCCGGGTGTACCACGTCGGCCAGGTACGACCAGCGGCCGGCCTCGACCGGGTTTCCCGTCTGCCGGTAGATCTCGGCGAGCAGCACCCGGATCTCCAGGTGGTCCGGGTCGCCGGCCAGGTAGGTGCGCAGCCGGTGGATGGCGCGGTAGGTGTGGCCATGTTCGAGGTCGCTCTTGACCCGCGCGATCACATCCGGCTTCGGCACCCCAAGATGGTCGGTCAACGGTCAGCCGACGCGCCAGACCTCACGGCAACGAATTAGCCGATGAACCACTGGACGACGGTGATCGCGCCGAGGGCGGCCAGGGCGGCGACCGGGGTCACCAGCGCGGTGTACGCCAGCGCCAGGACGATCGCGCGTCGCCTTACCGGCGAACCGTGGCCGGGCCGGATCCGGTGCGCGCCCAGGTCGGCCAGGCGGGCCCGGGCGAACTCGGTGGCGGCCTGGCCGCCGGCGGGCCAGCGCAGCTCGCGCAGCCGGCGCAGGATCGACGGGTACGCCCGCTCGAACGCCCCGGTCTCCGCCGGATCGGCATCGGCGTTGAGGTATCCCCACCGCCCGGCCTGTACCGGGTTGCCGACCAGGCGGTACGCGGCCGCGAGCCGGCGCCGCAGGTCCAGGTCGGTCGGGTGGGCGGCGACCAGGCTGGACAGCCGCTGGATCGCCGGCGTGGTACGCCCGGCGGCGAGATCCGCGGCGACCCGGTCGAGGACATCGGCCTTACCCATGTCCCCCACTATCGCCAAGCGCACCGGCCGGGTCCAGCGGGCGATCCCGGTCGGTATCGGCGACTTCCGGATATAGCCGGGCACTTGACCTTGCACATGTCACGATCCGGAAACATCGCGGGGGCCCGATGGTGAACGGGCCCCCGCGACATGGACCGGTCAGCGGGCGACGTCGCCCTTGATGAACTGCTCGACGGAGTCCCGGGCCACCGAGTCCGCGTACTGCACCGGCGGCGACTTCATGAAGTAGCTCGACGCCGACAGCAGCGGGCCGCCGATCCCGCGGTCCATCGCGATCTTGCAGGCCCGCAGCGCGTCGATGATGATGCCCGCCGAGTTGGGCGAGTCCCACACCTCCAGCTTGAGATCGACATTCAGCGGTACGTCGCCGAACGCCTTGCCCTCCAGCCGGATGTGCGCCCACTTGCGGTCCAGCAGCCACGGCACGTGGTCCGACGGTCCGATGTGGACGTTGGCCTTCTCCATCTCGTGCGGGATCTGGGAGGTGACCGACTGGGTCTTGGAGATCTTCTTGGAGACCAGCCGCTCCCGCTCCAGCATGTTCATGAAGTCCATGTTGCCGCCGAAGTTGAGCTGGTACGTGCGCTGCAGCTCGACGCCCCGGTCCTCGAACAGCTTGGCCAGCGCCCGGTGCACGATGGTGGCACCGACCTGGCTCTTGATGTCGTCGCCCACGATCGGCAGGCCGGCCGCCTCGAACTTGGCGGCCCAGACCGGGTCGGAGGCGATGAACACCGGCAACGCGTTGACGAAGCCGCAGCCGGCGTCGATCGCCGCCTGGGCGTAGAACTTGTCCGCCGCCTCCGAGCCGACCGGCAGGTACGACACGACGACGTCGACCCGGGCCTCACGCAGCGCGGCGACCACGTCCACCGGTGCCTCGTCGGACTCCTCGACGGTCTGCCGGTAGTACTTGCCCAGCCCGTCCAGGGTCGGACCCCGCTGTACGGTGATCCCCGTCGGCGGTACATCGGCAATCTTGATCGTGTTGTTCTCACTTGCCACGATCGCCTCGGCCAGGTCCCGACCCACCTTCTTGGCGTCTACGTCTAACGCCGCGACGAACTGCACGTCTGAGACGTGGTAGTCGCCGAAGGTGACGTGCATGAGATCCGGGACGCGCTCGTTGGGGTCGGCGTCACGGTAGTACTCCACGCCCTGGACCATGGACGAGGCGCGGTTACCAACACCGACGATGGCTACGCGAACGGAGCCCATCGCAAGTGCCTCCTTCTTCATCACGGCCGCTCAGGCGGGTCCTGGAGCGGAGTCTTGTTGGGTTGGCCGGGTTGGCCGCCGGAGCGCTCGGTGGCGATGAGCTCCTCCAGCCAGCGGACCTCGCGTTCACACGCGTCCAGTCCGTGTCGTTGCAGCTCGAGGGTGTACGCGTCGAGCCGCTCGGCGGCCCGGGTCAGCGCCTCGCGCAGCCCCTCCCGACGCTCCTCGATCTTGCGGCGGCGGCCCTCCAGGATCCGCAGCCGGGTGTCCTGGTCGGTACGCGCGAAGAACGCGAAGTGCACCCCGAACCCGGGATCCTCGTACGTCTCCGGACCGGCCTGGGCGAGCAGCTCCTGGAAGCGCTCCTTGCCCTCGGCGGTGATCTTGTACACGACCCGACCACGACGGCTGGTCA
>VAXX01000338.1 GCA_005885115.1 Actinomycetota bacterium
GGCCGCGCGGGCCGCGGACACCCGGGACAGCGCCGAGTCGGTCATCGCGAACAGTCCCGCGAGGACGATCAGGCCGGCCGCCCAGAAGAAAAGCATCAGCGGTACCCGTCAGGACGGCTGCGGTCGGGCCCGCGCCTGCCACCCGGTGAGCAGCCGGGTCTGCAAGCCGAACATCTCCCGCTCCTCGTCAGGCTCGGCATGGTCGTAGCCGAGCAGGTGCAGGACCCCGTGCACGGTCAACAGGTGCAGCCCGCCGATGACCGCCTCGGCGCCCGGGATCGGCACCCGGCCCAGCGTCTGGGCGAGCAGGCCGGCAACCGTCTCGACCTCCTCGTCGGGCAGCTCGACGCCGAACAGCTCCTCCAGGTCCTCGACCGACAGCCGGGCGCTGATCCGCACCGAACCGTCGCCGAGCCGCTCGACCGGCGGCCGCTCCACGGCCCATCTCGTCCAGGGCGTACCGGGCCACGGCCAGGATCGAGTCGGTGTCGACCTCGGTGCCGGACTCGTTGGCGATCTCGATGGACACTGCGCTCCCCTCAGCGCCGTCGGCCGGAGCGACCGTGTGCGGTCCGGTTGCCGGGCAACGACGTCGGTCCGGCCGGCTGCTGCTGCGCCTCGTCCCAGCGTGCGTACGCGTCGACGATGTCGCTGACCAGCCGGTGCCGGACCACGTCCGCGCTGCTCAGCCTCGCGAAGTGTACGTCCTCCACGCCGTCGAGGATCTCCTGCACCACGTGCAGGCCGCTGCGGGTACCGCCGGGCAGGTCGACCTGGGTGATGTCGCCGGTGACCACGATCTTCGAGCCGAACCCGAGCCGGGTCAGGAACATCTTCATCTGCTCGGGCGTGGTGTTCTGCGCCTCGTCGAGAATGATGAACGCGTCGTTGAGCGTGTTGTGCGTGACGATCAGGTCGTCGGTGACGTAGAGCGAGTCGGCCGCCGCGACCTGGATGCAGATCGTCTCCGCCTCTCCCGCCGGCTCGATCCCGTCGATGAAACGCATCGGACGCCCGCCGCCGCACCTGTCGTACGCGGCCTGCTTGCGGCGCAGCCGGAACGGCTGGAGCCCATCGGGCAGCCGGATGCCGAGCACGTACGCGTCGTGCCGGTGGCCGACGTACGCGACGCCGCCGAGCGAGCGGACGAGGAAGACCACGTCGTCCCGCAGCCGCGACGAGCAGGTCGGGTAGTGGATCCGGCCGGTCCGTTGGATGACCGGCTCCCCGGCACTGTCCAGCAGGCCCTGGAGCACCGCGAGGCGGACGGCTGCGCTGTTGAACCGGTAGATCTCCGGTACGAACCTGGTGTCCGATCGCGTCCCGGCGAGCCCGATCTCACGCAGGGCGACGGTGACCGGGTTGGCGACGATCACACCCCCACGGCTGCCCGACTCGTTCGGCAGGACGGAGTCGACGTCGGTCTCGCGGTACAACTCGATGCCGGGAAGCGCCGCCTCAAGCGCTTGCGCCAGTTCCGGGTCGGCGGTGCTGAATGACGGTGTCGTCGAGGTCGTCAGGCAGTCGTCGCCGAGCAACAGTCCGAGCGCGTACGGGTCGATCGGCACCTCCTGTGGCACGAACTCCACCGGGTCCACCAGCGGAAGCTCGTACCGGTGCAGATAGCCCCGGCGCAACTGACCGATCATCTCCTGCGTCTGCAGCACCCGCGACGGGCGGCCGTGGCTGCGGTCGTCCGGGGTACGGACGGTCCACAAATGCTCACCGCAGGCCAACGTCGACGCGCCGTCCTGGGTGGTCACCCGGTACACCGGACGGCGGCCCTGGGGGTAGACGCCGAGCACCGGCGTGGGCAGGCCGTCCGACCCGACCACGAGGTCGCCGACGGCAAGGTCGCCGATCGGCCGCCAGCCGTCCGGCGTGAGTACCTTCGCCGTCAGCGGTTGCGCCCGGCCACGCATGTAGGCCAGGGGCGCCACCTCGATCGTCCCGGCGGTCATGAGCTTGGGGATCGAGTCGGGGTCCAGCATGTCGTGCAGCGCGTCGTACAGCGGGCGCAGGTACGGGTCGATCTTGTCGTACAGCGTGCCGGGCAGGAAGCCCAGCCGCTCCCCCGCCTCGACGGCGGGCCGGGTCAGGATGATCCGGTTGACCTGCTTGGCCTGGAGCGCCTGGACGGCCTTGGCCATCGCCAGGTACGTCTTGCCGGTACCCGCCGGTCCGATCCCGAACACGATCGTGTGTACGTCGATCGCGTCCACGTACCGCTTCTGCCCGATGGTCTTGGGCCGGATCGTCCGGCCGCGCTGGGACAGGATGTTGAGCGTGTGGACCTCGGCCGGTCGCTCGGCGGAACCCTGCTCCAGCATCCCGACGACCCGCCGGACCGCGTCCACGGTCAGCGTCTCGCCCTTCTGCACGAGCTCCAGGAGTTCGGCGAAGACCCGCTCGGCCAGCGCGTTGTCGGCCGGCGTACCGGAAATGGTGATCTCGTTGCCCCGCACGTGGATGTCGCTGCTGAGCGACCGCTCGATGAGCTTCAGTATGTCGTCCCGCGCGCCCAGCAGGTTCACCATGTGCTGGGAGTCGGCAATCGTGATCTTGGTCTGGACCCGCGCTCCGGCCGCCGCGGCCGCGCTGGGGGGTGGACTGGTCGTCATGGGTCGGCCACGCGGGCCTGGTGCCACCTTTCCATCGGGCCAAGCTTCGGACACTCCATGATATCGGCCCGCCGCCCGGTCGGCCCGCCTCATTTCCCCTCGAACGTCTCCTGACGTCGGGTCACCCGGTACGTCGCCCAGTGCATCCGGACCACCTCGCCGGTGTCCGGGTCCCGGGTCAACCGCAGCAGCTCGCCGGCCTCGCGGCCGGACACGGTACGCAGCAGGTCCGGTCCGACCTCCTCGAACACGGCCGGCGGCCGGTCGGGCGGGTCGTCGGCGGCCCGGGCGCGCAGGGCACCGTCGCGCCAGAAGAAGAT
>VAXX01000339.1 GCA_005885115.1 Actinomycetota bacterium
GCTCGGACTGCGCGTCGTAGACGCCGGTCACCGGCATCTGGGCACCGGTCCGGCCGATCGTGCCGTGGCGATCCAGCTGCACCTACGCGCCGGTGTCCTGGCCGCGCGCGCCGGCGACCGGGAGCGCGCCGACGAGTACGTCCAGGCCGCACGGGAGCTGTCGAACGAGTCCGACCCGCCGGCGGTGCCGTACTACAACATCGACGCGAGCCGCCTGAATATCGACGTCCACTGGTGCGCGGTGCCGGTGGAGGCATACGACGGCACCGAGTCGGTACGCCGGGCGGAACGAGTACAGGTGCACGACCCGCAACGCCCGGAACGGATCGGGCATCACCACGTCGACCAGGCGCGGGCGTGGCTGCTGCACGGCGACCGGAAGCAGGCCCTCGCCCACCTCAACGCGGCCCGCCGGGTCGCCGCCGACCGGATCCGGTATCACCCGCAGGTGCACGCGACGGTACGGGCACTCGCCGACACCGATGCCCGGGTGACCGATTCCCTCGCCAGGTTCGCCCGCTGGGCCGGCGTACCGGTGTAGCAACGGCTACCAGCGGCCCAACCGTCCGTTGAGAACGGACAGCGCGGCTACCCCGGCCGTCGAGGTACGCAGCACCGTGTCGCCGAGCCGGACCGGCACCGCCCCGGCGGCCGTGAACGCGGACAGTTCCTCCGGCGCCACCCCGCCCTCCGGCCCGACCACGAGCACGATCTCCGCAGCCGTCGCCGGAATGTCCACAGTGGACAGACGTACGTCCGCGGACGACTCAAGGACGAAGGTGACCCGGGCCGCGAGTACCGAGGTGGAAACCGACGGCGACACCACCGGCAGCCAGGCCCGGCGCGCCTGCTTGGCCGCCTCCCGGGCGGTGGCCCGCCAGCGCTCCAGCGGCCGGTCGTCCTTCCACCGGGCCACCGAACGGGCCGCCGTCCACGGGACGATCTCGTCGACCCCGACCTCGGTCATCGCCTGTACGGCCAACTCCCCCCGATCGCCCTTGGCGATGCCCTGGGCCACCACGAGACGCGGGGCCGGCGGGGGGACGTACCACCGCTGGTGGGTGGACAGTTCGAGCCGGCCCCGGCCGACGGCCGCCACCACCGCGCAGGCCATGCCGCCCCGCCCGTCGGACAGCAGCAGCGACTCACCGACCCGCAGCCGCGCGACGTCCGCCGCGTGGTGCCCCTCCGGCCCGTCGAGCACGCTCACGTCGAGCGATGGCACCAGAAAAAGCGGCAGGCTCACGCGTGGCCGTTGAAGGCGTCGCGCATGCGGGAGAAGAAGCCGCCCTGCTTGCTCAGTTCGGCCACCTCCTCGCCGCGCGACTTGGCGAACTCGCGCAGGATCCGCTCCTGGTCGGGGTCGAGCTTGGTGGGGGTACGCACATCGAGGTGGATGAACAGGTCGCCCCGACCGGCACCGCGCAGGTGCGGTACCCCCTTGGCCCGGATCCGCAGCGTCGAACCGGGCTGGGTGCCGGCGCGACACTCGATGTTCTCCTCGCCGTCGAGGGTCTTGATGGTCAGCTTGGTACCCAGGGCCGCCGCCGTCATCGGCAGGGTGACCCGGCAGTGCAGGTCGTCGCCCTTGCGCGAGAACACGTCGTGCGGCCGCTCGTGGATCTCGACGTACAGGTCACCGGGCGGGCCGCCGCCCGGACCGACCTCGCCCTGCCCGGCGAGCCGGATGCGCATCTGGTCCTCGACGCCGGCCGGGATCTTCACGGTCAGCGTCCGGCGGGTGCGGACCCGCCCGTCGCCGGCGCAGCCCGGGCACGGGTTGGTGATCACCGTGCCGTACCCGGCACACGCGGTACACGGCCGGGACGACACGACCTGACCGAGGAAGGTGCGCTGGACCGACTGGACCTCGCCGCGCCCGCCACACACCTCGCACGTGGCCAGGTGGGTACCGGGTGCGGTGCCGGCGCCCCGGCAGGTCGTACACAGCACGGCGGTGTCCACGGTGATCGGCGCCTCGACGCCGAAGGCCGTCTCGTTGAGCTCCAGCGGCAGTGGCAGGATCGCGTCGGCACCCGGCCGGGTACGCGGACGGGGACCTCGGGAGCCGCCGGCCGCCGTACCGAAGAAGGCGTCCATGATGTCCTGGAAGCCCACGAACGGACCGCCGCCCGGACCGCCCGGACCCATGCCCCCGCCGGGCGAGAGCGGGTCCCCGCCGAGGTCGACGATCTGGCGCTTCTGGTCGTCGGAGAGCACCTCGTACGCCGAGTTGATCTCCTTGAACCGCTCCTGGGCAGCCGGATCCGGGTTGACGTCGGGGTGGTACTGCCGGGCGAGCTTGCGGTACGCCCGCTTGATGTCGTCGGCGGTGGCGTCCCGGGGCACGCCGAGAATCCCGTAGTAGTCCTTGGCCACTGCGTTATGCCCTCATCCTCAGTTCTGCGCCAGGATTTCACCGACGTACCGCGCCACGGCGCTCACCGTGGCGATCGTGCCCGGGTAGTCCATCCGGGTCGGGCCGAGCACGCCCATCCCGCCCACGATTGTGCTCCCCGGCCCGTAGCCGGTGCTGACCACCGAGGTACCCCGCAGGTGCTCGATCTCGTTCTCGTCGCCGATCAGCACCCGGGTCACCGTGGGGTCGGGCTCGGCCGAGCCGATCAGCTTGAGCAGCACGACCTCCTCCTCCAGCGCCT
>VAXX01000340.1 GCA_005885115.1 Actinomycetota bacterium
CAGCGCTGCCAACGTCCGCGCCGCGGTGGGCGCGGGCATCACCGGCCTGCCGGCGTTGCAGGGTGCGTTGATCGCGCGGGCCGGCGCCCCGGTCACCGGGGCAGCGGTCGCCGCCGCCGCGCCGCTCGGCCGGCGCCTGGCGAAACGGCTGTCTCCCACATGAGTTCGCGTTTCGGGTACGGCACCAACGGGTTCGCCAACCATCGGTTGGACGACGCGCTCGCCGTGATCGCCGACCTGGGGTACGTCGGTGTCGCGCTGACCCTGGATCATCAGCACCTGGACCCGTTCAGTCCCACGCTTTCCCGGGACGTGTCCGCGGTGGCCGCGCGACTGGACCAGCTCGGGCTGTCCGTGGTCATCGAGACCGGGGCGCGGTACCTGCTGGACCCGTGGCGCAAGCACGCCCCGACCCTGCTCGACGGGGATCCCGCGCTACGGCTGGACTTCCTGACCCGGGCGGTACGTATCGGCGCTGACCTGAACGCCGAAGCCGTGTCCTTCTGGGCCGGGGTGTCGCCGGATCTGCCTCGGACAACCGTCTGGAATCGGCTCGTCGCCGGCTGTCTGTCCATTGTGGACGTTGCGGCGGCGGCGGGGGTGACCCTCGGCTTCGAGCCCGAGCCGGGGATGCTCGTACAGAACCTGGACGACTGGTTCGCGCTGCGGGACGCGCTCGGTGCACCGCCGTGCTTCGGGCTCACCTTGGACATCGGGCACTGTCAGTGCCTTGAGTCCGCACCCGTCCCCGACTGCGTGCGGCGGGCCGGCCCGTACCTGGTCAACGTGCAGATCGACGACATGGTGCGGGGCGTACACGAGCACCTGGAGTTCGGTACCGGCGAGATCGACTTCCCGCCGGTACTGCGCGCGCTGACCGACGCCGGGTACGCCGGGCTGGTCGCGGTCGAGCTGCCCCGGCACTCGCACGCCGCGCCGGCCGTGGCGCGGGAGTCGTTGGCGTACCTGCGGACGGCGGAGGAGAAGTCGTGACCGAACTGCGGGACGCGGTGTCCGACCCGGCCTGGTTCGACGCCGCGCTGAACCGGGTTGCCGAGGAGCCGGGTGCGATCGGTGGACTGTTCCCGGCGGTGAGCCGGCGCTGCGGTCGCGCCCCCTGGCGCGCCGGCTGGACGGTCGATGATGCCGCCCGCGTCGCGCTGCTGACCGCGCTTCCCTTACGGGGTAAGGAACTCGTGGACGAGGTGACCGCGCTGTACCGGTACGGCGACGCGGCCGAGAAGCGCGCCGTGCTGCGCGCGCTGGACCGGCTCGACCTCGGCGACGGGTGCGTGGAGTTGGTACGGGATGCGATCCGTACCAACGATCCCCGGCTGGTGGCCGCCGCGCTCGGCCCGTACGCCCGGCACCTGGACGACGCGTACTGGCGGCAGGCCGTCCTCAAGTGCGTGTTCATGGACATCCCGTTGAGCGTCGTGGACGGGCTTTCCGAGCGGGCCGACGCGGAGCTGCGCCGGATGCTCGCCGGCCTGGCCGAGGAGCGGACGGCCGCCGGCCGGACCATGCCCGCTGACGCGGTGGCCCTCCTGGAGGCGTTGTAGATGCGCATCTTCGACCCGCACATCCACATGAGCTCGCGGACGACCGACGACTACGAGCGGATGGCCGCCGCCGGCGTACGCGCACTGGTCGAACCGGCGTTCTGGCTCGGTCAGCCGCGTACCAGCGTCGGCTCGTACACCGACTACTTCGACTCGCTCGTCGGCTGGGAACCCTTCCGCGCCAGCCAGTTCGGCATCCGGCACCACTGCGCCATCGCGCTGAACCCCAAGGAGGCCAACGATCCGCGCTGCCGCGAGGTGCTGCCGGTGCTGCCCCGGTACCTCGCCAAGGACGGCGTCGTCGCGGTGGGCGAGGTCGGGTACGACTCGATGACCCCCGAGGAGGACGAGGTCTTCGCCGCCCAGCTCGCCCTGGCCGTCGGGTACGACCTGCCGGCGCTCGTGCATACCCCGCACCGGGACAAGCGGCGGGGCACCGAGCGCACGCTGGATGTGGTGAAGGAGTCGGGTATCGAGCCGGGCCGGGTCGTGGTGGACCATCTCAACGAGGTGACCATCGGGCTCGTGGCCGGCACCGGGTGCTGGGCCGGGTTCTCCATCTACCCGGACACCAAGATGTCCCCGCCGCGCATGGTCGCGATCCTGCGGGAGTACGGGCTGGACCGGATGCTGGTGAACTCCGCCGCCGACTGGGGCCGCTCGGATCCGCTGCTGACCCTGCGTACCGGGCAGGCGATGCTGGCCGCCGGGTTCACCGAGGACGACGTGGACAAGGTGTTGTGGCGTAACCCGGTCGAGTTCTACGGCCAGTCCGGCAAGCTCGATCTGTCCACTGTGGACAGTGTGGAGCCGACGTTCGAGGGCAACTCGATCCTGCGCGGCGGTGGCTGATGCGCCTGCGGCACAAGGATGGTACGACCGTCCACCTGGGCTACTGCACGAACGTACACCCGGGTGAGGAGTTGCCGGAGATCCTGGCGCAGCTCGACACGTACGCCCTGCCGGTCCGTACCGCGCTGGACGTGGACCGGCTCGGGCTCGGGCTCTGGCTGGCCGCCCCGATCGCGGCGAGTGGTGACGTTCAACGGTTTCCCGTACGAGGCGTTCCACGCCCCGGTGGTGAAGTACGCGGTGTACCAACCGGACTGGACCACACCGGAACGGCTGGACTACACGGTCAACCTGGCCCGGATCCTGACCGGCCTGCTGCCCGACGACGCCGCCCGGGGCTCGATCTCGACCCTGCCACTGGCCTGGCGTACGCCCTGGAGTCCCGCGCAGGCAACGCGAGCGCGCCAGCGGCTCGACGAACTGGCCGCCGCGCTGCGCCGGCTGGAGCGCCCGATCCGGGTCGCGTTCGAGCCGGAGCCCGGCTGTGTCGTGGAGTACACCGACCAGGCGGTCGCGCAACTGTCCACTGTGGACACCGAGTACCTGGGGATCTGCCTC
>VAXX01000341.1 GCA_005885115.1 Actinomycetota bacterium
CTTCTCGACTCCCTGCCGGAAGCCTAATCGAAGCAGATGGGCCCCTTTCGCAACGGTGCCGCCGCCGCCTAGCCTGACGGGAACCCCCGGGGAGGTTCTGCCGTGCCGAGTGCCCGTCGTTGGTCGGTGTCCGACGGCCGCACCGTGATCAGCATCCTGCTGCTGGTCGCCGCCGTGTTCGTGGTCTGCGCGAGTGTCGGCGCCGGCAGCTGGGTGGTCGCCGCCCTCGGCGTCGCGCTGCTCGCGGCGGGGATCGCGTTCTACATCGTCTCCGCGCTCAACAGCCGGGAGTACGCCTACGTCCCCGGGACGGCGCACGTGGTGAGTTGCTCACCGCCGCCGGCCGCCGCGTCGCAGGGCCGCTGCGAACTGCATCTGGTGGTACACACGCCGGGGCAGGAGGACGTCGCGGTGAAGATCAGAGAAGCGGGGGTACCGGTGGCCAAGTGGCCCGACGCCGGAGCGACCCTGCCGATCCTGGTCGCCGTCGGCGATCCACGCCGGGTCCGGGTCATGTGGGACCGGGTACGTACGCACGGCGAGGTCGCGCAGGAGCAGGAGGACTACCGCGACCAGGAGTACCCCGCCGACACCGTCTCCGAGCAGGTCTACCTCGAGGACTTCCTGGACGACGACGAGTACGACGACGACGCGCCCCCGGTCGAGGTGGACCCGACCGCGCGGATGCTCGAGTTCGACCTACGGCCGCCGAGCCCACCCAGCCCGTCCCCTCGTGACGAAGGGCCGGGCCTGTCGCCCGGCATCCAGCTCGACCCGGATACCGCGCTGGCGGCCGGAGCGGAACTCGCGCCCGGCGTCGATCTCGCCGGGCCCGACACGAACCCGGACGAGGAGGCGCCCAGCCGGGCGCCCCGGCGCCGGCCGTCCCCGCGCCCGTCGCCGCGACCCCGGCGGCCGGTCGAGGACCAGGGCCCGCTGCCCGAGGTGGACGGCGCGGTCGCCGGCGGGGTGGCCACCTTGCCGCACCAGCCGGGCCCGGAGGAGCACGACGCGTGGCGCCCGCCGTCCGCACCTTCGCCACCTTCGCGACCCTCGCCGGCCGAGCCGGCCGAGCCGGCGGTGGCCGAGCCGGTCGGGCCTGAGCCGGTCCGCGAGTGGCGGCCGGCGACGCCGTCCCTGCGGGTACGCCACCTGCTCGCCCCCGACCCGGCGGTACCGGCGATCCCGGCCTCGGCGAACGCGCCCGACGAGGAGGTCTCCAACGCGTACCTGACGGCCACCGCGCCGGACTCGGGAGCCATCCGGGGCGTCGGGGTCACCCTGTTCGTGGCCAACCTCGGTCGGTCCGTCGCGTTCTACCGCGACCTGCTCGGGTTCCGGCAGGTCGACATGAGCCTGGGCAGTGCCGTGCTGGAGGCCGGGGACGGGCGGATCGTCCTGCGCCGGGTCATCGACATGGCTCCGGTGGACCGCCGGCTGGTACACCTCCTGCTGGAGGTACCCGACGTGCAGGCGGCGTACGACGAGCTGCTGCTGCAGGGCGTGGAGTTCGTCCACCGGCCCCGCCCGGTCAGCCGGTACGAGCAGCTCGAACTGTGGTCGGCGGCGTTCCGTGACCCGGACGGCCACGGCATCGCGCTCACGAAGTGGGAAGTGCGCACCGAGGACTGAAAGGTCGCGGCCCACATCCGTGGGCCGCGACCTTTCGCGCAGAACGACTCAGTGGACGGTCTTGGCCCACTTCGGGGCGGTGCGCTTCGGCGCCGTGGCCTTCGCCGTCGTGGTCCGGGAACCGGTGAAGCCGGGCAGGTGGGCCGGGTTGACGCTGCCCCAGTCGGCCACGGTCGCGGCCGAGATGTCCACGATGACGTGGACCGTCGCACTGGCGAAGATCGAGATGGCGTCGCGGACATCGCCCGGGGCCACCTGGAACCCGCCAACCGGGACCAACGCGTAGTTCGGCCAGGCCGGGACGGTGTGCATGTAGTTGACGTTGGACACCGGCGGCTGCGTGGTGCCGCTCGGGAACGCGGTCAGGAAGCCGTCGCCGACCGGGGAGACCGCGGTGAGGTTGACGTACACCGCGAACGCGTTGAACACGTAGTCACTCAGGTCGACGTCGATCCTCTGCCCACCGCGTACCCGGCCGAAGCCGTCGAGCGCGCCCGGGGT
>VAXX01000342.1 GCA_005885115.1 Actinomycetota bacterium
CGAGACGATGGTGTTGTTGAACGTGCTCTTGATGTGTGCCTGACCGTGCGCGACGTTCTTGCGTTCCTTGCGCCGTACCTTCTTGACGGCCGCCGTGCCGGTGCGTGCCTTGGGTGGCATATCTGTATGCGCTCCTAGTTACTTCTTGCCGGGCTTCTTCTTGTTGGCCACGACCTTCTTCGGACCCTTGCGGGTGCGCGCGTTGGTCCGGGTCCGCTGGCCGCGCACGGGAAGCCCGCGACGGTGCCGGATACCCGCGTAGCAGCCGATCTCAACCTTGCGCCGGATATCCGCGGCGACCTCGCGGCGCAGGTCACCTTCGACCTTGAAGTTGGCTTCGATGTAGTCGCGGAGTTGGACGATCTCCTCGTCCGTCAGGTCCTTGGCCCGCTTGTCCGGGCTGACCCCGGTGGCGGTAAGGGCCGCTGACGCGCGGGTCCGGCCAACGCCGAAAATGTAGGTAAGCGCGATCTCCATCCGCTTCTCGCGGGGAAGATCGACGCCGACGAGTCGTGCCATGGTGTGGCGTACTCCTCAAAGTCGCGGAGGTGTGTAGCCCGTCCGCCCGCATCCGCGAACGGAATGCGGCCCCGGCCTCCGACCGGGGGCGGTCCGCGACTCACTCACTGTTTCGTCGCGGCTGGACGAGCCTGTCTTTGTGTTTCCGACGCCGGGGAGGCGTCAGTCATCGCAGCAGAGTCAACTTAACCTTGGCGCTGCTTGTGACGCGGGTCAGAGCAGATGACCATGACCCGGCCGTGCCGGCGGATCACCCGGCATTTGTTGCAGATCCGCTTGACGCTCGGCTTGACCTTCACTGGTTGCTATTCCGATCGTGTCGAGACGTCACTTGTACCGGTAGACGATGCGGCCACGGGTGAGGTCGTACGGGGAGAGCTCCACGACGACCCGGTCCTCGGGCAGGATGCGGATGTAGTGCTGCCGCATCTTGCCGCTGATGTGCGCCAGGACCTTGTGGCCGTTGGCGAGTTCCACCCGGAACATGGCGTTCGGGAGTGGCTCGATTACTCGGCCCTCGATCTCGATGGCCCCATCTTTTTTGGGCATGTCCTCCGCTACCTGACGTCTGCTTGAGTGACAGGCTCACAGAATCCATCGCGAACGTCTGGAACTGCATGGGCAGACATTCACGCCAGCCGCGGATCTGTCATTCCCACCGAAGCGCGGAACAGGCATGACAGAGTGGACGC
This sequence comes from Actinomycetota bacterium, assembly GCA_005885115.1. Lineage (GTDB taxonomy): Bacteria > Actinomycetota > Actinomycetes > Mycobacteriales > Micromonosporaceae > AC-43. The sequence continues at coordinate 1,212 of VAXX01000342.1, forward strand.
TGTGCGCCGAGGTGCCAGTCTACGCTCACCGATGGCGTAGCGGCAAACCGGCCCCTTACGAGGATCGCACGCCGGTCTTCGCGGTCACCAGATCGCCGAGCCGCCGCCGACCGCCGTCCTCGGCGGTGGTCACCCAGACCCCGTCGTCGAAGAAGGTCACGGTGTGCTCGACGTGTACGGCGACTGACCGGTCCCGGGTGATGACCGTCCAACCGTCGGCCAGCTCCACGGTGTCCGGGGAGCCGAGCGTGAGCATCGGCTCGATGGCCAGCGCCAGCCCGGGTACCAGCCGGGGACCCCGCCCGGGCTTGCCGTAGTTGAGCACGTGCGGGTCCTGGTGCATCTCGGTGCCGATGCCGTGGCCGCCGTACCCGCGCACGATGCCGTACCGGCCGCCGGCCCGGATGGCGCCCTCCACGGCGTACGAGATATCCGTCAGCCGGCCCCGGCCGGTCAGCAGGGACCGCGCCCCGGCGGCGATGCCGGCCCACATCGCGTCCTCGGCGACGGTGATCATCCGGCTGAGCCGGGGGTCGATCTCGCCCACGCCGACGGTGATCGCCGCGTCGCCGTGCCACCCGTCCACGATCGCGCCGCAGTCCAGCGAGATGACATCACCCTCGCGCAGCACCTGCCGGGCCGACGGGATGGCGTGCACGATCTGCTCGTTGACGCTGGCGCAGATCGTCGCCGGGTATCCGTGATAGCCCTTGAACGAAGGGAGCCCGCCAGCCTCCCGGATCACGGCTTCGGCGACCCCGTCGAGGTCGGCGGTGCTGAGTCCGGGCGCGACGGCCTCGCGCAGCCGGGCGAGCGCCGCGGCCACGACCAGACCGGCCTCCCGCATCTTGATCAGTTGATCCGGGGTCTTGTACTGGATGTCCAGACTCGGGGTACGCACGCTATCCACCGTACGAGCGGAGCGCGTCGATCGCCCGTACCGTGACGTCTTCCACGGGACCGGTCGCGTCGATGCCCACCAGCTTGCCCTGCGCCCCGTAGTAGTCGACCAGCGGAGCGGTCTTCTCCGCGTACTCCCGCAGGCGCTTGGCGATGACCTCGGGCTTGTCGTCGTCGCGCTGGTACAGCTCGCCGCCGCACCGGTCGCAGACCTCCGGCCGGCTGGGCGCCTCGAACTCGACGTGCCAGATCTTCCCGCAGCCCCGGCACTGCCGGCGCCCGGACAGCCG
>VAXX01000343.1 GCA_005885115.1 Actinomycetota bacterium
CCAGGGGATTGCGTTCATGCCAGTTCTAATCCTTGCTCTAAGGGTGTGGTGGGACGCGGGCGGCGCAGGTAGACGAGCCGGTCGAGGATGAGGAACCGGACGACGACCGAGGCCGCCAGCGCGAGGACGTTCGCCTTCAGGTAGTTGACGTGTGCCGACCCGACGAGGAAGGCGACCGCGGGCAGCCGCAGGATCAGGTCGGCGTTGCCGAGCAGAAGGAACCGGTACACCCGGCCGAGGAACGGCCGGTGGTGCCGGCGGTTGCGGAACAGCAGGAGGTCGGTCAGGGCGAAGTTCCACCCGATCGCGACCTGGTTGGCCAGCGCCGCGGCGAGCAGGTGGTGGATGCCCAGGACGCCGGAGAGCAGATAGAGCGACAGGAGATTCGGTACGAGACCGGAGGCGCCGATCGCCGCGTACCCGATCATCCGCAGCCGGTACCCACCGATGCGCAGCCGCGCTAGGTGGCGCACGAAGCGCAGCCCCTCGGCGACGGTGGACTTGGACTCCCCGGCGTGGCGCGGGGCGAACTCGTACGGCACCTCGACGACCCGGCCGGGACGGTTGCGTACCACCAGTTCCAGCAGGACCTTGTAGCCCAGCGGCCGCAGCTCGGACAGCTCCAGCGAGCTGGCCCGTACCGTGAAGAACCCGCTCATCGGGTCGCTCACCTGGATCAGCGGGGTACGGAACAGCACCTTGGTCACCACCCGCGAGCCCTGCGAGACCAGGTGCCGGTACGGGTCGGCCAGGCCCGAGCTGCTGCCCCTCGAGACGTACCGGCTGGCCACCACCAGGTCCGCGCCGTCCCGGATCCCGGCGGCGACCAGGTCCGGTACCGACTCGGGCGGATGCTGGAGGTCGGCGTCCATGACGACGAGCCAGACCCCCTGCGCCATCCGCAGTCCCTCGACAACGGCACCGCCGAGCCCACCGGTCGGTTCGGCCCGGTGGTGCAGCCGTACCGGGATCGGGCAGGTCCGCGCCGCCGACCGGACGATCGCCGGAGTGTCGTCCGTGCTGTCGTCCACGATGATGATCTCGGTATCCGTGGCGGGCAGTACGGCGGAGAGCCGGGCCAGCAACGGGACGATGTTCGCGCCTTCGTTGAAGGTCGGGATGACGATGCTCTGCCGGGGCGGGTGCTCCGCTCGGGTGGGCCCGCCGACCCGGGCCCGGCCGACCGTGGATGTGACTGTCACAACGTCTCCTTCGTGACTCGCCGGATCTCGATGCGACCGTCGCCGGACCCGAACGTCCGCACGGTCGTGGAATGCGTCAGAAGCTGTTGGACGGTGGGAAGGCTGCCCGGGTCCTGGCGTACCGCCGGGGTCGAGACGAGGTAGTCGACGTCGCGGTATCCGTGCGGGAGCCGGGCCGCGACCGCCGAGTCGAGGTCGAGCTTGTAGAACCACAGGACGCGGTCGCGCTGGTATCCGCCGTCCACGAGGTCGAGCCAGAGCACGTCGTCGACGACGACCGTGGTGTGCGCCCGGTCCGGTACGCCGCCGCCGTCCAGCCACGCCGCGGCCTGCTCGTACGCGGCGTTGTCGTGGCTGACGAGCGCGCGTCGGTCCCCGACGTACCACTGCGGCGCCACGAGGGCGGCCGCCGCCGCTGCCGCGAGGGCCGCGACGGACAGGCGCAGCCACCGGGGACGCAGCCGGTCGACCGTGACCGCGACGACCCCGGCGAGGACGATCGCGAAGAACGGCAGGACCTGCACGACATACATCGCCGGCAGGTAGCCGCCGGGCCGCAGCGCGGTGAGGATCAGCAACGCGCCGGCCACGGCCGGGCCGCGCAGCCGGCGGATCGCGAGTGCGGGCAACGTCGCGGCGACCCCGGCGATCGGGAGCACGCCGTCGTAGAACAGCCACGACCGCAGCAGCGAGTTGGAGTTGGTACCGGCGCTGAAGATGCTGCCCGACCCGTGCCGGTTGCCGAGTTGGAACTGCCACGCTCCGATCAGCGATACGTGCCCGGGACCGGGGATCAGCTCGCCCTTGAGGATCGCGTACAGCGGGTAGAAGACGCCGACCAGGACGAGGCCGGCCGTGAAACCGCCGAAGGCCCACGCCCGTACCGGCGTCTTCGCCGTCCCCTGCCAGAGCGCGACGACCACACCGGGTAAGGCGATGAGCATGGTCTCCTTGGACAGCACGGCGAGCCCCGCGGCGACCCCGGCGGCGGTGTGGTGCCACAGGTGCTTGCGTGGCGAGAGCGCCAGCGCGAACGCGGCGAGGATCCACATGACCGCGAAGCTGTCCAGATAGATCTGCCGCATCATGGTCACCGAGATGGGCGACAGGCCGTACGCCAGCACGGCGAGCGCGGCGGCCCAGCGGGCGAGGCCGAGCCGCCGCACGATCGGGTAGACCAGCAGCAGGCTCACCGCGGCGACCGGCAGCATGGCGAGCCGGCCGGTACCCACCGCCAGCGCGTGCGGCAGCAGCGTTGACGGGATCCAGGCCAGGCCGGCGAGCTGGATCCAGCCCAGCGGCGGGTGGTCGTACCAGTAGGTGTAGTGCGCCAGACCGTACCCGTGCCGGACCGCCCACGCCTGGGCGAGGTACGTGCCCTCGTCGTCGCTGGCGTACGGGAA
>VAXX01000344.1 GCA_005885115.1 Actinomycetota bacterium
TCGCGGACTCCTCCAGCTCCCACGGCATCTCGGCGAAGAACGCGGTGAGCGTGTACACGGTCAGCGGCAGGGCGAACGAGATGTCCGGGATGATCAGCGCCTGGTACGTGCCGATCCAGTGGATGTTGGTGAACAGCTGGAACAGCGGGCTCAGCAGCGCGACCCCGGGGAACATCGAGGCCCCGAGCACCACGCCGAGCACGACGAACTTGCCCGGGAAGTGCAGCCGGGACAGCGCGTACGCCGCGAAGGTGCCGGCCATGACGGCCAGGATCGTGGTACACACGCCGATGATCACGCTGTTGACCAGCGAGCGCCCGAAGTGGTTGCCCAGGCTGGTGTCGAACGCGGTCTTGAAGTTGGCCAGCGTCACATGGGTCGGCCAGGGCGTCGTGTCGAACGTGTAGCCCACGTCCCGGAACGCGGTCACCGCCATCCAGTACGCGGGGGCCAGGCAGAACACCACGATCGCGACGATGCCCGCGTAGCTGCGCAACGCCGCCGGCTGGAACCTGGGCCGCCTGGCCAGATCGGTGTGCCTGACGACGGGCTCGGGCGCCTCACGGATATCCGTCACCGCACTTGTCGAGGCCATCTCTACAGCGCCCCCTTCTGCTGCCGCTGCTGGGTCTGGACCACGTTGGCGCCGAGGAACTTCACGAAGATGAACGCCACCAGGAAGATGAACAGGAAGGTGATGGTGGACAGCGCGGCCGCGCTGTTGAAGCCCTGCCGGATCTGGTCCACCACGAGGATGGACAGCGTCGTGGTCGCGTGGCCGGTACCGCCGCCGCCACCGGTGAGGATCGCCGGCAGGTCGTAGATGCGCAGCACGTCCAGCGTCCGGAACAGGATCGCCACGATCAGCGCCGGCCGGACCAGCGGAAGGGTCACCTGGACGAAACGTTGCCAGGCGTTGGCCCCGTCGACCCGGGCCGCCTCGTACACGTCGGCCGGGATCACCTGCAGCCCGGCCAGGATCAGCAGGGCGATGAACGGCGTGGTCTTCCAGACGTCCGCGATGATGATGGCGAACCGGGAGGCCCACTCGCCGCCGGTCCACAGGATGTGCGTACCGAACAGTTTGTTGGCGATGCCGTCGTAGGCGAAGATGAAGAACCACAGCTTCGCGGTGACCGCGGTGGGGATCGCCCAGGGTACGAGCACGCTGGCCCGCAACAGGGCGCGCCCGCGGAACGCGCGGTTCATCACGACCGCCATCCACATGCCGAGGACGACCTCGATCACGACGGTACAGACGGCGAAGAAGACCGTGGTGAACATCGAGTCCCAGAACTGGCCGCCGAGGGTACCGGGCGGGCAGTGCACCGTACCCCCGGCGGGGTTGTTGCACTGCTCGGCCAGCCAGTGGGTGTAGTTGCTGACCCCGGCGTTGCCGCCGCTGACGAACAGCCCGGTCGCCGGGTCCAGCCCGGGGTCCTTCTGGAACGACATGATGATCGCCCGGACCACCGGATACCCGATCACGACCGCCAGCAGGAGGATCGTCGGGAGGACGAGGGTCAGGCCCAGGCGACGTTCACCCGGGTTGAGCTCGGACGGCGCCGAACCGCGGCGGCGGCGACCGGCCGGCGCCCTGGTGTGGACGGCTTCCTCGGTCTTCACGTCGGGCGTGACGGACATGGGCCCTCCTCAACGATCACGCCGGCGGGTATCGGCGTGGGGGCCGGACGACTCGCGCCCGGCCCCCACCGCCGTCGTCACGAACCGGCGGACTGGATGGCGGCTTGCATATCTTTCAAGGCTTGCGCCACGGTCTTGTCTCCCTTGATCGCGGCGTAGGCGTTGTCCTCGACCGCCTTGGTCACGGCCGGGTAGAACGGGGTGACCGGGCGGGGTACGGCGTTCTGGATCGAGGTCTTCAGCGTCGGCAGGTACGGCAGCTTGGCGATCAGCGCCTGGTCGTCGTACAGCGAGGCGACCGACGGTGCCAGCGAGCCCTGGGTGGCGTACCAGCGTTGGCTGTCGTCACTGATCAGGAACTTCAGGAAGTCCAGCGCGGTCGCCTTGTGCCCGGAGTACTGGCTGATCGCGGCGTTGTGGCCGCCGAGGCTGGAGGCACCCGGGCCGCTGATGCCGGGCAGCGGGGCGATCCCGAACTTACCCTTGACCTGGGAGCTGGCGTCGTTGGTGGCGAGGCTGAACACGTACGGCCAGTTGCGCAGGAACAGCAGCTTGCCGTCCTCGAACGAGTGCCGGCTCTCCTCCTCCTTGTACGTGATCGCCTG
>VAXX01000345.1 GCA_005885115.1 Actinomycetota bacterium
GACGACGCGTTCACCGACGCGACGGCAGCCGCGGTCAAGCGCTGGCAGAAGGCGCTGAAACGCCAGGAGACCGGTAGCGTCGCCGCGGCCGACGTGATCTACGCGGCCGGGCCGCTCCGGGCCGCGAGGCAGTCGGCCCGGCTGGGCGCGGCCGCAGCCGCGGACGTTCTCATGGTGACCACCACCAGACGGATCGTCACCGTCGACGTCCCGACCGACGCTCAGCGGGTTGCTCAGCTCCACAACGCCGTCACCGTGATCCTTCCCGACGGCAGGCAGCTCAAGGGGGAGGTGATCTCCGTCGGCCCTACCGGGGACCACGGTGGAGACGGTGGCGGCGACGGTGCCGGTACGGACGCGACCAGCAACGCCGGGACCGGCCCCCCGCTGGCCGGCCAGGCCGTTCGAGCGGAGGTGGAGGTAGCCGACCAGGCGGCCCTCGGGACCCTCGACTCGGGCTCCGTACAGGTCCGGTACGTCGCCGAGACCCATACCGACGTGCTGACGGTCCCGGTGCAGGCGCTGCTGGCGCTCGCCGATGGCGGCTTCGGGCTCGAGATCCACGAAGGCGCCAGCCGGCGGGTGGTGGCGGTGCGGGTCGGCCTGTTCGCCGGTGGCCAGGTCGAAGTCAGCGGCGACGGCATCACCGAGGGAACCACGGTGGGGGTGGCGGGGTGAGCGGTCCGCAGCGGCGGCCGCCGCTGGTCGTACTTGAGGACGTGACCCGCGAGTATCCGGGCGGGGTGCGCGCCGTCGCCGGGGTGACGTTGGCGATCGAGCGCGGCGACGCGGTGGCGATCGTGGGGCGTTCGGGCTCCGGCAAGTCCTCACTGCTCAACCTCATCGGTACTCTCGACCGGCCCACGACTGGACGGGTACACATCGACGGGTGCTCGGTCGCCGACCTCACCGATCGGCAGTTGTCCGCGCTGCGGGCCCGGACTATCGGATTCGTGTTCCAGCAGTTCCACCTCACCCCCGGCGTACCGATCAGCGAGGCGGTCGCCGACGGCCTGCTCTACGCCGGGGTCGGGGTGCGGGATCGCCGTCGCCGCGCGGCCGAATCGCTGCAACGGGTCGGACTGGGCCACCGGCTGCACCACCGCCCGCACGAGTTGTCCGGTGGGGAGCAGCAGCGTGCGGCGATCGCCCGTGCGGTGATCGGAAACCCGGCGCTGCTGCTCGCGGACGAGCCCACGGGAAACCTCGACTCCGCCTCGGGCGCCGCCGTGATGGAGGTGTTGGGGCAGCTCAACGACAGCGGCACCACCATCGTGCTCATCACCCACGACCGCGAGGTCGCCACGAGGCTGCACCGGCAGGTGGAGATCGCCGACGGTGTCGTGCGGGCCGACCGCGGCGTGGCCGGCGTCGAGACGGAGGTCATCGCATGAGGTCAGGCACCGTGCGGCCCGGTCGCCGGTTGCCGGCTCCGGCCCGCCGGTCGCCGCGCCCAGCCCGCCTGGGCGCCGGCGACGTGATCCGCGTCGGGGCCGCGGGCCTGCGGGCGCGACGGATGCGAGTGGGCCTCTCGGCGCTCGGCATCACGATCGGCATCGCAGCGATGATCAGCGTGGTGGGCATCTCCGCCTCCAGCCGCGCCGACCTCGATCGCAAACTGGCTCGCCTCGGCACGAACATGCTCACCGCCGCGCCGGCGAAGTCACCGGACGGCACGGTCGCCACCCTTCCGGACACCGCGGTGGACATGGTCGCCCGGATCAGACCCGTCGATTCCGTCTCCGCCATCGGCCGGATCCCCGACGTGTCGATCTACCGCAGCGAGTACATCCCGGCTGCCGAGACCAATAGCATCGCCGTCTACGCCACCCGGCTCGACCTCCCAGGCACCATTCGCTACACCATCACGGCCGGGGGCTGGCTGAGCCAGCCGGGCGTTCGGTTCCCGACCGTCGTGCTCGGCGCCTCGGCTGCCCAGAGCCTCGGCATCGACCACCTCACGCCGCAAACTCAGGTCGTCATCGGCCGCCTGCGGTTCACCGTGGTCGGCATCCTGGCGCCGGCGCCGCTGGCCCCGGAACTCGACCTCGCCGCGTTCGTCGGGTGGTCGACGGCGCAACGGTACCTCGGCTTCGACGGGCACCCGACCAACATCTACACCCGGGTACGGTCCGAATCTGTCGTCGCCGTGCGCGGCGTACTCGGCCGGACCATCGACCCGGCCGAACCGTACAACGTGCGCGTCACGCGCCCGTCGGACCTGCTCGTGGCGCAGGCCATGACCGACACCACCTTCACCGGTCTGATGCTGGGCCTGGGCGCGGTGGCGCTGCTGGTCGGCGGCATCGGCGTCGCCAACACCATGGTCATCTCGGTGCTCGAGCGTCGCGCCGAGATCGGTCTGCGCCGGGCGTTGGGTGCCACGCGGGGACAGATCCGACTGCAGTTTCTCGTCGAGTCGCTGTTGCTGTCCGCGCTCGGCGGGGTCGGCGGGGTGCTGTTCGGCATCCTCGCCACCACCGGTTACGTCGCGACGAGACACTGGCCGGTGTACGTCCCCCCATGGGCCACCCTCGGCGGCTTCGCAGCCACCGTCGGCGTCGGCGCGGTGGCGGGACTCTATCCCGCGATGCGCGCGGCGCGTCTCGCACCGACGCAAGCCCTCGCCGGAATGTGACACACGGTGGCTCTGCGTGGCCGGGCGCGCCGCGTGCTGACCGCCGTTCCCGACGACGAGGTGTACGCCATCGCTGATCTGTCCGCCAGCTGCCGTGAGCGGGTGCACTGGCTCGACGGGCCGACGCCAGCGGCCTACCGCCGGTGTGGCCACCGTATCCGGGGCTGTGATGTGGTACCGGTTTGCGTCGGCGAGTACGTCCGGCGACCGGTCATCGGACTCGGGGGTATCGGTGTTGTCGAGGGTGGCGAGGATCCGTCGGACGTGTCGTACCGAGCAATTTACCCGTTTGGCGATTTGTGTGGAGCGCAGGGTGGGATCGTGTGCGTGCCAGTACGCGACGGCCGCCGCGGTCTGCGATAGTTCCGTCGCATCGCTTGCGGTGTCGTCCTCGGCCGACGGTGGCGGCGACCGTAGCATGGGTGCCGGCGGCGGTGCTACTGGGTCATGGTCCGGCTCGGGTGGGGTGGTCGGGTTCGGCGCGGTCATGGGGCCCTCGGCCGCCGCAGTGATGATGCCGGCGGTCTGCACGTGCGGCACGGCGTTGTGGTGGTCGACAACGGGTTCCGGGTTGGAGGCGGAGGTCGACGCTTATTTGGCTGAGTTGTCCGGCGAGCGTGATGAGCGGAGCCGGCGGTTGGTGGTGCGCAACGGGCACGCCCAGCCGCGGGAGGTGATGACGGCGGCCGGGGCGGTGCAGGTTCGGGCGCCGCGGGTGAACGACAAGCGCGTCGACGAGCAGACCGGTGAGCGCCGCCGGTTCCGGTCGGTGATCCTGCCGCCGTGGTGCCGTAAGAGCCCGAAGGTGGCCGAGGTGCTGCCGCTGCTGTACCTGCACGGGCTGTCCACCGGAGACTTCGTGCCCGCGCTGGAAGGCTTCCTTGGCTCGGCGGCCGGCCTGTCGTCAGCCACGATCGCCCGGTTGACCAAACAGTGGACTGATGACTACCACGCCTTCTGTCGACGCGATCTGTCCACTGTCGATTACGTGTACGTGTGGGTCGACGGGATCCACGTGCGGGTGCGGCTGGACGAGAATAAGCTGTGCCTGCTGGTCATCGTCGGGGTCCGCGCCGACGGGACCAAGGAGCTGGTCGCGTTGGCCGACGGGTACCGGGAATCGGCCGGATCGTGGGCGGACCTACTGCGCGACTGCGCCCGCCGCGGCATGCGCGCCCCGGTGCTGGCCGTCGGCGACGGCGCGTTGGGGTTCTGGGCCGCGCTGCGCGAGGTGTTCCCGGACACCCGCGAGCAGCGAGACTGGGTGCATAAGGTCGCCAACGTGCTGGGCGCGCTGCCCCGCTCCGCGCACCCGGGCGCGAAGGTCGCGCTGGCGGAGATCTACAACGCCGAAGACAAACGGCACGCCCACGCCGCCGCGAAGGCGTTCGCTAACACGTACGGGGCGAAGTTCCCCAAGGCGGTCGCGAAGATCACCGACGACCTGGACGTGCTGCTGGCCTTCTACGACTACCCAGCCGAGCACTGGATCCACCTACGCACCTCCAACCCGATCGAGTCGACGTTTGCCACCGTCCGGCACCGAACCCGGGTCACCAAAGGCCCGGGCAGCCGCGCCGCCGGCCTGGCCATGGCGTTCAAACTCATCGAGTCCGCCCAACAGCGCTGGCGAGCGGTCAACGCACCCCACCTGGTGGCGCTGGTCCGCGCCGGCGCCACGTTCCGCAACGGACACCTCCTCGAGCGAGCGGCGCAGGCCGTCGCATGACCAGCCGCCACGACCAGGACCCCGGTGTCCGACTGCAAGTCCACGAACTGGTCACCGCCGGTCTTCGCCGCCTCACCGCAACGGTGCGTTGTCTACAAGGCCCGACCCGACTCCACGCCCATTTCCACCGCATCAACCAGGCCATCGCTATCGACCTTGACCTGATCGGTATCGAGGTTTACGGCAGCCCGGTCGACCAACTCGACCCGGTCTGGACCGCCCGCGTCACGATGACCGGCAACGGCGCAGACCTCATCCAGGCCGGAGACATCATCCACGGCACCAACCCCCGCGAGGCGAACCCGCAACCGCTGATCCACAACTCTTGACAATTGCTCCCGGAAGGGCGTGCGAATCCGCAGGTACGGGCCACGGAAGATGCCCTGCTCCGGATGCGACA
>VAXX01000346.1 GCA_005885115.1 Actinomycetota bacterium
CCCGGTCCCGAAGCTGACCTCGGCCAGCAGCCGGACCACCTCGCGCCCGTGCCGGCGCAGCACCCGCGGCACGGCGGCCGCGGCCTTCCCGTGGAAGATCAGCTGCGCGCCGAGATCGTCGAGGATCACGTGGTCAGCCTCCCTTCTGCGGGACGACCTGGAAGTAGATCGCGGTGATCACGAAGTTGAGCGCGAACAGCAGCATGAAGGTGATCACGACGCTCTGGTTGACCGCGTCGCCGACGCCCTTCGGCCCGCCCCCCGCGTTCATCCCCTTGTACGCGGCCACGAGCGCGGCCACCGCGCCGAAGACCAGCGCCTTGATCTCGCCCGCGACCAGGTCCGGTACCTGCCCGAGGGCCTGGAAACTGGCCACGTACGCGCCCGGCGTCCCGCCCTGCATGACCACATTGAACAGGTAGCCGCCGGCGACCCCGACCACGCTGACCAGCCCGTTGAGCAGGACGGACACCAGCATCCCGGCGATCACCCGGGGCACCACGAGCCGCTGGATCGGGTCGATGCCCAGCACCTGCATCGCATCCAGCTCCTCGCGGATCTTCCGCGCGCCCAGATCGGCGCAGATCGCCGAGCCGCCGGCCCCGGCGATCACCAGGGCGGTCACGATCGGCCCCGCCTCCCGGACCACCGCGAGCACCGAGGCGGCCCCGGTGAAGGACTGGGCGCCGAGCTGGCGTACCAGCGAACCGAGCTGCAACGCGATCACCGCGCCGAACGGGATCGACACCAGGGCGGCCGGCAGGATCGACACCGAGCTGATGAACCACGCCTGCTGGATCAGCTCCCGGATCTGGAACGGCCGGCGCGGTACCGCCTTCACCACGTCGATGAAGAACGCGAACAGGTTCCCGGACTGGCGGAGCCCGGCCGCGACGGGATTGCCGGTCATGCCGGTACCTCCGCCGCGAAGGAGCCGGGGGGCGGGGTGACGCCGTGCTCGTAGCACCACTGGCCGGGAGGCCGCTCGGCCCGGCGGTACTGCCCGTTGGACGGCTGCAGCTGGTACGGGATCGGCGGCAGCGGGGGTAGCCGTACCCCGGACTGGGACTCGGCCTCCAGCTCCGTCGCGTCCTTCTCCTCGGCCATGCCGATCGGGCCGATCCGTTGCGCGTTGAGGAACTGGCGTACCACCGGCTCGGTACTCGACAGCAGCATCTCGCGCGGGCCGAACATGGCCAGGTGCCCGTGGTACAGCAGGCCGATGTTGTCCGGCACGGTACGGGCGGTGTTGATGTCGTGGGTGACGATCAGGAACGTGGCGTCGGTCTGCTGGTTGAGGTCGATGATCAGCTGGTTGAGGTACGCCGTGCGGACCGGGTCGAGGCCGGAGTCCGGCTCGTCGAACAGGATGATCTGCGGGTCGAGTACCAGCGCCCGGGCCAAACCTGCCCGTTTGCGCATACCGCCGGAAATCTGGCCGGGCAGCTTGTTCTCGGCCCCGAGCAGGCCGACCATCTCCAGTTTCTCCCGGACGAGCTGCCGGATCTCCCGCTCGGACAGCCTGGTGTGTTCCCGCAGCGGGAACGCCACGTTGTCGTAGATGTTCATCGAGCCGAACAGCGCGCCGTCCTGGAACAGCACGCCGAACAGCTTGCGGACCTCGTACAGGCGGCGTTCGGGCAGGCTGGGCAGGTCTTCGTCGTTGATCCAGATGGCTCCGCGGTCCGGCCGGAGCAGCCCGACGAGGGTCTTGAGGAAGACCGATTTGCCGGTTCCGGACGGCCCGAGAAGTACCGAGATCTCCCCCGCCGGCAGGGTCAGCGTGACGTCGGCCCAGACCGTGTGGGCCCCGAAGGACTTGGTCAGCCCCTCGACGCGGACCGCTACGCCCACCCGACCCTCCCTTCCTCGCACCTGCACATCGAGGCGCGGGCGGAAAGTGTTACAGCCACATGACATCCACGTGAGTGGTGGATCGGGCTACCGGAAGTTACCGTTCCGTCATGACCGGGCCAGAGGCCGAACTCGTCGACCGCGCCGTCCGGGGTGATCCGGACGCCACAGCGGCGTTGCTGACCCTGGTCAGGCCGGGTGTCGTCCGGTACTGCCGGGCCCATCTGGGCCGGGTCGGCGGCCGGTACACCACGGCCGACGACGTGAGCCAGGAGGTCTGTCTCGCGGTGCTGCGCTCGCTGCCCCGCTACCGGGACCAGGGCCGGCCGTTCGCCGCGTTCGTCTACGGGATCGCCGCCCACAAGATCGCGGACGCCCAGCGCGCGGCGGTACGGCATCTCGCGGTCACCCCGGTCGACGTGATCCTCGACCAGGCGGACAGCGCACCGGGTCCGGAGCAGCGCGCGATCGAGACCGACCAGGCCCGCCGGCTCTCCGAGCTGCTGCGCCAGCTCTCTGAGGTACACCGGGAGATCCTGGTGCTCCGGGTGGCCGTCGGGCTGTCGGCCGAGGAGGTCGCCGGGGCCCTCGGGATGACGGCGGGTGCCGTCCGGGTGGCCCAGTCCCGCGCGCTGGCCCGGCTGCGTACCCTGGCCCCGACCGCATTCAACGAGGTGCCGGCATGACTAGGAAACCTTCGCCGCGGCCCCGGCCGATCGAGCTGGCCCAGGCCCGGGCCGACGACCGGCTGCTGGACGCGCTCGGCCTGGGCGAGCCGGCGCCGGCGGGCGACA
>VAXX01000347.1 GCA_005885115.1 Actinomycetota bacterium
CCTGCCCGCTCGCGCCCCGGGACAACTGGCTCGACGTCGAGCTGCCGGCCGGCGAGCTGACGTACCACTGACCCTGACGTACCACTGATCGGAGGGGTACCGCGATGGTCGAGGTCCAGGACGGGGACAGCCAGCGCACCGTCGTCGTCGCGCTGGCGGTGAACCTGATCATCGCGGTCGCCAAGGCGAGCGCGGCGATGGTGAGCGGGTCCAGCGCGCTGGCCGCCGAGGCCGCGCACTCGGTCGCCGACACCGGCAACGAGCTGTTCCTGCTCGTGGCGCTGCAGCGCAGCGGGCGCCCGGCCGACGACATCCATCCGTTCGGGTACGGCGCCGAACGCTTCTACTGGTCGCTGCTCGCCGCGATCGGCATCTTCGTCGCCGGTGGCCTGACCGCGATCTGGGAAGGCGTCCGGCAGTTGCAGCACCCGCGCGCGCTGGAGGCGGTCGGCGTCGGGTACGCCGTCCTCGCGGTGTCACTCGTGCTGGACAGTACGTCGTGGCGCACCGCGTACCGGCAACTGCGGCGCGAGTCGCGCGGGCGGGGCATACCCCTGCGGACGTCGCTGCGTCGCAGCGGTGATCCAACCACGCCGACGGTGTTCTACGAGGACACCGCCGGGGTGATCGGCGTCCTGTTCGCAACCGTGGGCGTGGCCCTACACCAGCTCACCGGCTCGGCCGTACCGGACGCCCTGGCCAGCATGGCCGTCGGGGTACTGCTGGTCGTGGTCGCCTTCCGGCTGGCCCAGCGCGACCGCGAGCTGCTGACCAACCAGTCCGCGCCGCCGGTGATCGTGGACGGGATCCGGGTACTGCTGGCCGCCGAGGTCGGCGTGCTGGACGTACCCCGCCTGGAGGTGCTCATCGTGGGACCTCGCCGCTGGCTGATCACCGGCGAGGTGGCCGTCGACGGTACGTTGCCGACCGGCACCGTGACCGGCCTGGTCGAGCAGCTACGTACCCGGCTGCGCGGAGAACCCGGCGTCGTCGAGGCGTACCTGACGCCGGTACCGGCGGCACATTCCCGAGTCGGTCGTGTCGAAACGGCCCGGCCCCGCTCGACGTACGGTTAAGAGCGGAAAATGTGGAGGCCCACGATGCACCAGCTCAGGATCACGGCCATCCGGTCCGAGGCACTGTTCGTATCGGCGCTGCAGCGCTCCGACAACCCCGACGCCCGGCAGGTCCAACAGGCGATCGCGGGAGCCGTGCGCGCGTACGGCGGCCGGGGCTGCGCCGCCCGGGTCGCGCAGGAGTTCGGGGACCATCCCGAGACCGCGGTCGTACGCATGCGGTGGGCCCGCGAGGTCGTCGGCGCGACCTTCCCCGCCCCGTCCCACGAAGCCACGTACCTGCTGCGGCCCGCGCTGGCCCACGCCGGGTGAGCGCTACTCGTCGTCCGCGGTGTGCTGGTGCCGGTAGGCGAGCCAGCTCTCGCGCAGTTCGAGCAGCCAGAAGACGATCCCGGTAACGGCGATCACCAGCGCACCGGACAGCGCGATCTCCGTCGGGCTCAGCCGGGCGACCCGCAGGCCCATCAGGTCGTTCAACGACGGGATGCCCGGCCCGTTCCAGAACAGCAGCCACAGCCCGATCTCCACGACCAGCGCGAAGATCCAGGCACGCAGCCGACCGCGGACATGGGCGATCCAGTTGATGACCAGAGCGAGGATCCCGAACCCGACGATCACGGCGGTCTGGCGCGGATGTGCCGGAGCCCAGCCGGTGAGCCAGTGGTTGATCGTCCGGCCGGCCCACTTGAGGAACTGCCAGAGTTGGGTACGGAAGGCGATGACGGCCACCAGGGCGGCGATCAGGACCAGGCCGCCGAGCACCGGACCGAGCAGGCCGCGCGAGCGCCGCGTCGGGTAACGCTGACCGGTCATCTGGTACCCCTTCCGGGCCGGTGTTGTTCTTGAGGTTCGCAGGCTCCGGTAGCCCCGGTCAATCGCCGGGGTGACCGCTCGTCGCCCGGTACGGTCACTCGCCGCAGCCGGTCGACCGGTCGCTGGTTGTCGGGTAGACGGCGCCCGCGTACCCGCCGACACAATGGTGAGCTTCCAGCGCCTGCTCGCCCGTACCACCGGGCTGCCGCCGCGCCGCCGACGACAAGGGAGAAGACAACGTGCGACAGGTACCGGCGGACGAGGCGATCGAGTTCCTGTACGAAATCAGCCCTGTCCCGCGCATCGGTCCGGACACCCGGTTCGGCGAGCTGGGTCTGGACTCACTCGCGGTCATTGAATGGATCAGGCACCTCGAGGACCAGCTCGGCGCCGACCTCGACGTACGGGGGATCGACTTCCGGGACTTCGGCCACCACAGCGTCGCCAAGGTG
>VAXX01000348.1 GCA_005885115.1 Actinomycetota bacterium
CCCGGGGGATACGGGTGACAACGTTGTCTCCCTCTGCTTTAGGCCGCCGCGGACCCGCGCGCAAGGCGCCGAAATTTCGCGCCTTGACCCCTCGCGAGGACCGGACTACATTGACCCGCCTCGTTGCTTGCGCCAGGCTTGACAGGTATGACGGCATCGGCCGAGCTCGACCGGTTGCTCCACACCGGACCGTTCCACGCCGCCTTACGCGCGGCCGTCAGCGCGCGTGGGCTGAGCCTGGACCGGCTGCGCGCCCGGCTGGTCGGCCGCGACCTGCCGGTCGCGCTGTCCAGCCTCAGCGACTGGCAGCACGGCCGGCGCCGGCCCGCGGGGGAGCGGTCCTTCGCCGCGGTACGCGCCCTGGAGGAGATCCTCGGCCTGCCCGCCGAATCGTTGGTACGCCTGCTCCCCGACCCCGGTACCGGCCCGGTCGGCGCCCGGCGTCCGCGCACCGGGCTGGACGAGAGCCGGGGCGCCCTGGCCGAGCTGCTCGACCAGCTGCCCGGATCCCGGGCCACGCACACCGTCGAGGTGGTCAGCGGGCAGGACAAGGTGACCATCGACGCGCGGCGGCGCTGCCGTGAGGTCTGGAGCCGGACGGCGGTACGCGCCCTCGCCGACGGCGTGGACCGGTACGTGGTGCGCTACTTCGGCGACCCGGGCTGCCACATCGAGCGGGTACGCGTGGCCGCGGTGGAGAACTGCCGGCTCGGGCGGGTACTGCGGCACCCCGACGGCGTACTGGTCGCCGAACTGCTGTTCGACCAGGCGCTCGCGGCCGGCCAGACCTGGGTCTTCGAGGACCGGATCAGCGACGGTACCGGCGCGCCGAGCACCGAGTACGCGCACGGCTTCCGGCACCACGGGGAGCAGCACCTGATGGAGGTACGGTTCGACCCGTCGACGTACCCGGTGGACTGCCACGCCTTCGCGCAGTCCGCCCTCGACGACGCCCGGCACCGTACCGTCGAGCTGACCCTCAACCGCCACTGCGCGGTGCACCTGCTCGCCGCCGGCGTGGACGCCGGCCTGCTCGGCATCGGCTGGTCCTGGAGTTAGCGCCCGAGCGCGAGGATCAGGCCGAGGACGACCAGGGTCAGCGCCGCCAGCGCGAAGGCGACCACGAGGTCGCGGCGCGGGCCACCGGGCTCGGCGGGCAGGTCGCGGGTGACCGCCACGAGGTCCGCGCGGGTGACCGCGCCGAGCGCCCGGTCCACCCGTTCGCCGAACTCGTCCAGGGTCAGCCGACCTGCCGCGGTATGCCGTTGCAGCGCGGCGACCACCCGCTGCCGGTCGGCGTCGGACACGCGTACCTGCGGATCCGTCACGGGCACAGGGTACGCGGGTCCGGCGCGGACGGAGTAGCGTGCGTCCATCGAGGACGGTGGAGGAACCATGGAGCGCTCATCCGCGAACGGCCTGTTAGTCATCGAACGGATCCTGCGCGACCGTGAGGGCATCTGGGAGCAGATCATCGAGGAACGCGACCTGCGTGGCCTGGCCGGCCAGATGCTCGCCAGTTCCGCGGCCAGCCTCGCGGTGTACGGCGTCGTGCTGGGCGCCTCCAACGGGTTCGCGCAGGCGCTGTCCTCGCTGGTGAAGCTGCCGCTGTTGTTCCTGGCCACGCTGGCCATCTGCCTGCCCACGCTGTACCTGTTCAACCTGGTCTTCGGGGCCCGGCTGTCGATGATGCAGGCGGTCACCCTGATCCTGGTGGCGATCACCGTCACCTCGGTACTGACCCTGGCGTTCGCGCCGATCAGCCTGTTCTTCCTCATCTCCGCGCACAGCTACGCGTTCTTCAAGCTGCTCAACGTCTGCATCCTGGTGCTGACCGCGGTCGTCGGGCTGCGCTTCCTGGTCGTCGGGATGCGTACCCTCGTCGAGGCACAGTCCGCGCCGGCGGCCGTCGCGGTCCCCGAGCCGCAGCCGCAGCCCGAGCTGGTTGCGGTGGCTGCGCCCAATGGCGGCACGACGCCGATCCACGACCTGGCGCTGGCGCCGCGCCCGGTCCCGCCGCCGGTCCGCCCGCCGCAGCCGGGCCGCAGCAGCAGCATGTCGCTGCTCTACATCTGGATCCTGCTGTTCGGTTTCGTCGGCACCCAGCTCGGTTGGACGCTGCGGCCGTTCT
>VAXX01000349.1 GCA_005885115.1 Actinomycetota bacterium
CGGCCAGGACCGCCGCCAGTATCCGCACGCCCAGTCTCGGTGACATCGGTGTTCCTCTCGGCCCAACATCGACACATCGCCATGTCTCGCTGTACTAGCGGCTGAGCACCCGGTTCCGTTACACCGCACCGGTCAGCGGCTGTCCGGGGCGACCAGGCTCTCGTACGCCTCGCGTAGCTCGGCGGCCTCCGACAGGCCGGAGCCCTCCACGGCTCGGACGATCTCGGCGACCCGCCAGGCGTTGGACGGCACGATCCGCCCGGACGCAAGCGCCTGGAACGCCTGTCCCGCAGCCTCATCTGGGCGTCCGGTCGACGCGAGCGCCAGGGCCAGGTCGAGCCGGGCGGCGGCGGCGCGCCGGGGACGGGTACCCCCGTCGAACCTCGCCACGACGGCGCGCGCGCAGCCGACGGCGGCCGGGTCGCCGATCCATGCCACAAGGCGTCCCGGGTCGCCCGGCGCTCCCCGAGCTTCGCCCATGCGCGCCCCTCCTGGGCGGTGGCCTGGATTCGCGCAGAGCCGCCGCGTGGAGCCGTGCGCTGCGCGGCCTTCGAGAGGTCCAACGCCGCCCGGTAGTCCCCTTCAGTGATCGCGTCCCACGCCGCTGTTTCCAGGCACCAGGCCGCGATCTCAGCATGGTCTACGTGCTCTGCCAAGGAGCGCGCGGTGTCCAGCCGGGCGCGGGCGGCCACGCGCTGCTTGAGGTCGATGTGCAGGGTCGCGCCGAGCAGGGACAGCCACGCGCCGGCCGTAAGGAGCTGGCGCCGCTGGGCGAGCGTCATCCGCTTGTCGACCAGTTGGGCAACGTAGCCCAGGTATCGCCGGACCTCGGGAAGCAGTACGGCGGGCGGGGTCGCGTGGTAGGCGATGGCCAGCCGGTCGGCGCTCTGTTCGAGCCTGTTCAGCGTGGCCATGCCCACGTCGCTCGCCTCGACACGGCGCGCCAGTTCCATCGCCGCCAACTCGTCGTCGCTGACCCCGTACCGGTTCGGCCGGGCCGTTGCCAGTTCGACCAGCGCACCATCGGCACCGAGAACCTGGTCGAGGGCGGCGGCGATCTGCCGGCTGGGTGGCCGGCGCCCGGACTCGATACGCGAGAGGTGTCCGGGGTCGACCGAGGATCGGCGGGCCAGCTCCCGCAGGCTCACTCCGGCGCGCAGCCGCCGTACCGCCTCGCCGAAGCTCTCCGCCATCGCCGCTCCCACCG
This sequence comes from Actinomycetota bacterium, assembly GCA_005885115.1. Taxonomy (GTDB): domain Bacteria; phylum Actinomycetota; class Actinomycetes; order Mycobacteriales; family Micromonosporaceae; genus AC-43. Next base: position 1,208 of record VAXX01000349.1, read on the forward strand.
GTTCGCGGTGTTGCCATGGTGTTGCCAATGCCGAGCCGCATCAGGTCACTCCTGTGCCACGCCGAGCGTAGCGCCCACGCTGACGACATGGGTACGCCGCCGCGTTCCCGCCCCGATTGTCCACAGTGGAGGGTCAGATGAACCGCCTTGCCGCCGCACACGAGGCCATGGACGAGACCGAGGCGCAGTTCCACCGGGTCGCCCACTACGCGATCGGCGCCCTGTGGACCCTTGGTGCCGTCGAGGAGACTCTCGCGACGCTCTGGGATCTCCTGATGCGTACCGCCGGGCCGGAGGGCCTGCGGGCCGCCCTTGAACGTGCCGAGGTCAGAAGCGGAGGTACCGGCTCGGCTCGTTCGGCGCGATGACCCGGGTGTCGAAGCGGTGGAAGGTGTACCAGTTGTACTCGTCAACGGTGTACGTGCCGCCGGCGTTCGCAGCGACGACGTACGCGACGTGGCCCAACGAATCGGCCCCGTCGTAACCCGCGTCCCACTGGGCGACATCGCCGGGCTGCGGCATGGTCACCAAGGCTGATCCCGTCCAGTGCCAGGCATTGCCCAGGAAGTCCGGCCACTTGCTGCGCGGCCGGCCGTCGTGGCGCAGCGCCCACGCGACGAACGAGGTGCACTCGCCCTCCCAGTACCCGTGTCCGTCAAGCGCCCAGCCGTCCTGTGCCGGCCACGGATAGCCGGATGCGTCGAATGCGGCGGTTCGCAGGGCCGGAGCCGGGGCCGGCGCGGCGTCGGCGTGGGCGGGCTGCGCGTACGGGCCGGAGAGCAGGATCGCAAGCACGGCAACGATCTGGCGTATCCGCATGGTGTCCCCCGCATACCCCGCAGGGTCGCCACTCCCCCGATCCCGTGCACAGATACCCGGAATGCGAGCGGCCTACACCGCAAGCACTGCAACGTCATAGCGTCGGATCTGCGGATCCCCTGTCACGAGCGTGAGGTCCTCGCACCGCGCCTGCGCGATCAGGATCCGGTCAAATGGATCCCGATGGATCAGCGGGAGGCGGCCAGCGACGATGGCGTGTTCAGTCCTGATCGGCAGGTCGTTGAATTCGCTGTCGCGTAACCGCTCCGGAAGCCCCGCCGGTTCCTTGAGCTTGCCGACCGCCTGCTTGATGGCGATCTCCCAGACGCTGGCAGCGCTGAGATAGACATCGGGCTCCTCGTCAATCAACGCCTTGGTCTCATCGGACAGCCGCACGTCGTCCAGAAGCCACCAGAGCACGACGTGCGTGTCCAGCAACAGCCTCATCGCGGCATGCCGAAGTCGTCGGCGATCTCCTCGTTCACTTCCGCCGAGTCCCAGTCGTCGGCAATCACGAGCCTGCCGCGCAGCGAGCCGCGTCCACTGCGACGGACCTTGCGCTCGAGCGGGATCACCTTGGCCACCGGTTGACCGGCCCGGCTGATGACGATCTCCTCGCCGTGCTCAACGCGATCGATGATCCGCGACAGATGCGTCTTCGCATCGTGGATGTTGAACTGGGCGATCGGCTCGCTGGACATCGCACCTCCTTAGCTAACCACCTTAGTCCACTGCCTCAATGATCGGCGAACTCAACCTTGGAAGAGGCGTTCGAAGACCTGGCGGGCGCGGCGGGCGGTGCGCAGGTAGTCGTCGACGAACGCGCCGGGATCCGGGGCGCCGAGGATCCGGACCACGCCGGCCAGGTCCGGGCCGTGCCGGGGCAGCTCGTCGGCGGGGCGGCCGCGCACGAGCATCAGCGCGTTGCGGACCCGGCTGGCCAGCGTCCAGGCCCGGGACAGGGCGAGGGCGTCGGCGCCGTCGACCAGTTCCGCTCGGCGGGCGGCTTCCAGAGTACCGTCCACTCCACGTCGGCCAGACCGCCGCGCCCCAACTTGGCGTGCAGCGCGGGGTCGGCGCCCCTCGGCAGCCGTTCGCTGTCCACCCGGGCCTTGATCCGCCGGATCTCCAGGATCTGTTCCCGGGTCGGCCCGCCCGCCGGGAAGCGGATGCGGTCGGCCAGCTCCACGAACCGGGCGCCGAGCTCCGGATCGCCGGCCACGTACCGGGCCCGCAGCAGCGCCTGCGATTCCCAGATCTGCGACCAACGCGCGTAGTACTGCCGGTACGCGGCGAAACTGCGGACCAGCGGGCCCTGCCGGCCTTCCGGGCGCAGGTCGGCGTCCACACCCAGCGGCGGGTCGGGGGCCGGGGCGGCCAGGAGCCGGCGCAGTTCCTCGGCGATCTCGTGCGCCCCGGCCGCCGCCGAATCCGCGCCGTCGAAGACGAACAGGACGTCCGCGTCGGAGGAGTAGCTCAGCTCGTACCCGCCGAGCCGGCCCATCCCGATGATGGCGAAGCACAGTCCGGCGCGGTTGGTGACGACGAGGGCGGCGGCCAGCGTCGCGTCGCTGACGTCGGCGAGCGCCGCCCCCACGGTGGCCAGGTCGAGCTGGCCGAGCAGATCGGCGCAGGCGATCCGGAACAGTTCCCGGCGCCGCAGGGCGCGTACGGCGGCGATCGCCGTCACCGGATCCGGATGCCGGGCGGCGGCCGCCGCGAACCCGTCCCGCAGGACGTCGGCCGCCCGGGGTACCAGTTCGGCGTCGTCGGCCAGTAGCCGCAAGGCTTCCGGGTCCCGGGTGAGCAGATCGGTGACGTACCGGGACAGGGCCAGGAGCCGGGACAGCCGCAGCGCCACCGGTCCCTCGTCGCGCAGCAGGCGCAGGTACCACGGGGTGGTGCCGAGCTTCTCCGACACCTGCCGGTAGGCGAGCAGCCCCCGATCGGGCTGGGGCGCGTCGGCGAACTCGGACAGCATGGCGGGCAGGAGTTGCCGCTGGATGGCGGCGGTACGGGACACTCCGCCGGTGAGGGCCTGGAGGTGCCGCAGCGCGCCGGCGGGGTCGGCGAACCCGAGCGCCTCCAACCGTCGCCGGGCCGCGTCCGGGGTCAGTCGCAGGTCGTCACCGGGTACCCGGGCCACGGCTTCCAGCAGCGGCCGGTAGAGCAGTTTGGCGTGCAGTCGCCGTACCTCCGTGGAAACCGCGAGCCAGTCGGCGCGGAACAGCTCGACGGCGTCGCGCCCCCCGCCGGCCCGGTAGCCCAGCGCGTGCGCCAGCCACCGCTGCCCGGCCGCATCCGCCGGTACCAGATGGGTGCGGCGCAGCTTCTGCAACTGGAGCCGGTGCTCGACGGTGCGCAGGAACCGGTACGCCCGCGCCAGTGACTCCCCGTCCGCCAGTCCCACGTACCCACCATGTGAGAGCGCCGTCAGAGTGTCCAATGTGGACGGAGAGTGCAACGAGTCGTCCGCCCGGCCGTGTACCAACTGGAGCAGTTGCACGGCGAACTCGATGTCCCGCAAGCCTCCCGGCCCGCGCTTGATCTCCCGGTCCCGCTCGGCCTTGGGTACCGCCTCGACGATCCGCTGCCGCATCGCCCGGATGTCCACGACCGCTTCGGGTCGTTCTGCGGCGTGCCAGATCAGTGGCTGCAACGATTCCAGCCACCGGTGTCCCAGATCCAGGTCCCCGGCGGCGGGCCGGGCCTTCAGCAGCGCCTGGAACTCCCAGGTACGCGCCCACTTCCGGTAGTACGCAAGGTGGCTGGCCAGGCTACGGACCAGCGGCCCCCGGCTGCCCTCGGGACGCAGCGCGGCATCGACCGGCCAGGCCACCTGACCGCAGATCTCCATGAGCCGTACCGCGATCCGCGTCGCCGGGCCCAGGTCCTCGTCGTCGGCGCCGACGAAGATGACGTCCACATCGGACACGTAGTTCAGTTCCCGGCCGCCACACTTACCCATCGCGATGACGGCGAGGTGAGTATCGTCGCCGCCGGCCAACCGGTACGCCGCGCGCAGCGTCGCGTCGGCGAGCACGGACAGCGCCGTCATGGTCTGCTCGACGTCCAGCGCACCGGTCAGGTCCCCGGCCGCGATGCGCAGCAGGCTGCGCCGGTACGCCATCCGCAGGCGCGGCACGGTGTCCCCCTCGAAGCGCAGCGCGTACCCGTTGGGCGCCGCCAGCGTCCGCCACTCGCCCGCGCTCGCCACCAGATGGTCGCCGAGTTCGACGGACGCGCCGAGCACGGCGAGCAGCCGGTCCCGCAGGCTCGGGTTGATCCGCAAGGTGAACAGCAGCCCGTCGCGTTCGCTGTCGGCCAGCCGCTGGAGCTGGCGCAGCGCCAGGTCCGGATCGGCGGTACGGGCCAGGGCGTCCAGGAGCGCGTCCCGCCCCGGTCCCTCGGCGACCTCCAGCGCCGCCAGTGTCGCCTGTGCGCGGGCCGCGTCGGCGAAGCCGTACCGGGCGAGGGTACCGGCGGCGCTCGTCGGCCGGGCCATCCCCGGCGGGGTGGTCACGGCGCCGCCCGCGGCCGCGCCGTGACCATCAAA